>NZ_JBXWRZ010000003.1:0-195676 GCF_059613165.1 Ruegeria sp. BHSB172 | reverse complement strand
GTATGATCAGGGCTATTCCGCCCGGGGTGTCAAAGAATTCAGCCATTGGTCCTCACACCGTGGGTATTCCGTTTGCCGCCGTGGCCGCCAAGCCCAGCCCGACGGCCAGAGACTCGCACCGCAAGCGGTTGGTTTGGCGTGTCGGTGTAAACAGCATCCGCCGCCCGTACGCCACCTTTTTTCTTCCGTTTCAACGGTCGCGCACACGACGCGGCCGCCGCCCCGTCATACGAGCCGGCGGGCAACGGCGCGCCGTTGTTCTGCCGTATGAACGCCGCCAGACTCATTCCGCCGCGATCTTCTGGTTGCCGCGCGCCTTGGCCAGCGCCGAAAGCTCTGCCATCAGCTGCGACGCCCGCGCGATCGGGTTGGTCAGATAGAAATCTTTGATCACAGTTCGGAAGGTCGCCTGCCCCAACGACCCGGCCTCGAGCGGCTGCATTTCGTTCTCGGGCACTTGGTCGATCTGCGCCAGATGCGGCACCGCCGCGACCAGCGCCGTGCGCAGCTGCGCCAGCGAGTCGTAAGGCAGCGCCTGCCCCAGCTCGGCCGAAAGCGCCCGCAGGATCGCCCAGTTTTCCTTGGCCTCGCCCGGGGCGAACCCGGCGCGCATCGCCAATTGCGGGCGGCCTTCGGTGTTCACGAACAGCCCGTTTTCCTCAGTATAGGCGGCTCCGGGCAGGATGATGTCCGCGCGGTGGGCACCGCGGTCACCGTGGCTGCCCTGATAGATCACGAAGGGGCCGTCCTCGATCTCGATTTCGTCGGCCCCGAGGTTGTAGATCACCTCGGCCCCATCGATCGCTGCCTCGATTCCTCCTTCGGTGACGGCGCCCACATCCATCGCACCAACCCGCGCCGCAGCCGTGTGCAGCACGAACAGGCGGCCCGACAAGGCCTGGGCCGCAGCCAGAACGGCTAGGCCGTCGGCCTCGGTCACGGCGCCCTGCCCGACGATCACGATGGCATCCTTGCCTGCCTTTGCCTTGGCCAGAGCCGCGCGGTCCTCACCCAAATGGTCATAGTCATAGGTCAGATCCACCGCCGGACCGATCACCTTGACCGTGGCCCCGGCCAGCCACGCCTTGCGGATGCGCGCGTTCAGCACCGGGGCTTCGTGCCGCGGGTTGGTGCCGATCAGGATGATCTCTTTCGCGGTATCGATCTCTTCGATCGCCACATTTCCGACATAGCCCGAGCGGTTGCCGATGGGCAGGCGGGCATTGTCGGTTCGGCACTCGACCTTACCACCCAGCCCTTCGATCATCTGCTTCAGGGCAAAGGCGGCCTCGACCGGAACCAGGTCGCCGACAAGGCCGGCCACGGTCTTGCCCTTCATCGCGTCCGCCGCGGCCGCAAGCGCCTCGGTCCAGCTGGCCGGGCGCAAAAGGCCGTTCTCGCGGATATAGGGCGTGTCCAGCCGCTGGCGGCGCAGCCCGTCCCAGACAAAGCGTGTCTTGTCGGAAATCCACTCTTCGTTCACGCCGTCATGGTTGCGTGGCAGAATGCGCATCACGACGCGGCCCTTGGTGTCAACCCGGATGTTCGAGCCCAGAGCATCCATCACGTCGATTGATTCGGTCTTGGTCAGCTCCCACGGACGGGCGGTGAACGCATAAGGCTTCGACGTCAGCGCGCCCACCGGACACAGGTCGATGATGTTGCCCTGAAGGTTCGAGTCCAACGTCTGGTTCAGATAGGTCGTAATCTCGGCGTCTTCGCCCCGACCGGTCTGCCCCATCTGATCGACCCCCGCCACCTCGGTGGTGAAGCGGACGCAACGGGTGCAGCTGATGCAGCGGGTCATGGCGGTGCCCACCAGCGGCCCAAGATCCAGATCGTCCACCGCGCGCTTGGCCTCGCGAAACCGGCTGGCCGAGATGCCATAGGCCATCGCCTGATCCTGCAGATCGCATTCACCGCCCTGGTCGCAGATCGGGCAATCCAGCGGGTGGTTGATCAGCAGAAACTCCATCACGCCTTCGCGGGCCTTCTTGACCATGGGCGAGTTGGTCTTGACTACCGGCGGCTGGCCTTCCGGCCCCGGGCGCAGATCGCGCACCTGCATGGCGCACGAGGCGGCGGGCTTGGGCGGGCCGCCCACGACCTCGACAAGGCACATGCGGCAGTTGCCTGCGATCGACAGGCGCTCGTGATAGCAGAAACGCGGCACTTCGATCCCGGCCTGTTCACAGGCCTGGATCAGGGTCATTGCACCATCGACTTCGATTTCCTTGTCGTCGATCACGATCTTGCGGAGGTCAGACATGGTCTAGTTCGCCCTCAAATACACGCCAATGGCGCTGTTTCTTTCGATTTCCCTGCGCCCCAGCGCACAGAAAGTTTCGGTGTCGGCATAGCTTACGCCGTTCTGAGCCAGGTATGCCTCGCCCTTGGCGCGCATCCGCGCCTTTTCTGCATCCGATTCCACATAGGCCCGGATCTCGGCATCCGAATATCCCAGCTGGTTCGCTTTGGATCGCAGCCCCCACATCACGCCTATCGCCTTCAGACGACGCCCGCTGATTGTCGGGCAGATTTCTGAAATCTCGTTGGCGATGGCGATGTAGTAGAGCGAGTCGTCGATCTCTTTAACTTCGCGCAAGGGCGGTTTGGCTCCGGCCACGGCAGGCAGCGCGACGACGCAGGCAACGGCGGCAAGTTTCGCAGCTTTCATGACATATCCTTTCGTCTTGGGTTCCCCAAGACGACACTTCCCTCGACCGCTATGCAATAACGCGCGGCCTGCCGGAACCTGATATGACATGGCATGGGTCATGGCCGCTGACACTTCCCGGCAAAAGTCAGGCTGTCATTGTCGATCCGCAGAGTCTGCGGCTCGGCATCCGGTCCGATTTTCCAGGCGATGCGGGAAGACCCGAAATTCTGCACACAGAACCGCGTGGCCTCATAGCGCCCCGCTTCGCGCGCGCCGTCCAACGAAGCCGACACGCCCTTGACCGTCACGGTGAAATCGGCCGGCGACCTTTTCTTGTCGACCGCCTTCGCCTTGGAGCGAAATGCCTGCCCATCGAACAGCACGCGATCCTCGGCCTTGCCACCGCAGGCCGACAGCACCGCCAGAACCGCCAAAACACCGGTCAACGGAGCAATGGCCCAACCACGGGCAAGAATAGGGATCAGCCTTGCCATCAGATCGCCGCCACCAAAGCCATGACGCCCAGCACAGCCATGCATGCCCAGGCCACAACGTACAGAACGCTTCGCAGGCCGCTGTGCGGTTTGCCAATGCCGCGGATATGAACCACCAGCATCACCAGACGCGCCACCAAGGCGATCGAGGCCAGCCAGTTCACCCAGACCGGGCTGACCCCCAGCAGCATGGCCGCCAGAGTCACGGTCAGGAACGCGGGCAGAGTTTCGGTTCCGTTAAGATAGGCGCGGTTCAGACGATAGGCACTGTCGGCATAGTTCTGTTCCGGCGTCGCCCCTGGCGCCAGGCCCTTGCCCTGCTTGGCCAGCGCCGAGAACGGCGCCAGCAGCAGGACCACCAGCGTAAAGATCACCAGCGCGGCAATCGCGTGCGAGTATTCGGAATATACTTCCATCGGATCTACTCCGCCGCCATCGCACCCATACGGCCCGATTTGCGGGCCTTGATGCGGTCTTCGATTTCTTCGCGGAAGTTGCGGATCAGGCCCTGGATCGGCCATGCGGCCGCGTCCCCCAGTGCACAGATCGTGTGGCCTTCGACCTGCTTGGTCACCTCGAACAGCATGTCGATCTCTTCCAGCTCGGCCTCGCCGCGGACAAGGCGATCCATCACGCGCATCATCCAGCCCGTGCCTTCGCGGCAGGGCGTGCACTGGCCGCAGCTTTCGTGCTTGTAGAATTTCGATAGGCGCCAGATCGCCTTGATGATGTCGGTGGACTTGTCCATCACGATCACAGCCGCCGTTCCCAGCCCCGAGCCCAGATCGTTGCGCAGATAGTCGAAATCCATGATCGCATCGCGCATGTTCTCGCCGCGCACGCAAGGCACGGACGAGCCACCGGGGATCACGGCCAACAGGTTGTCCCACCCACCGCGGATGCCGCCGCAATGGGTCTCGATCAGTTCTTCGAAGCTGATCGACATCGCCTCTTCGACCACGCAGGGGTTGTTGACGTGACCCGAGATCGCAAAAAGCTTGGTGCCCGCGTTGTTCTGGCGGCCGAAACCGGCGAACCAGTCGGCACCGCGGCGCAGAATCGTGGGCACGACGGCAATGGATTCCACGTTGTTCACCGTGGTCGGGCAGCCATACAGACCCGCCCCCGCCGGGAACGGCGGCTTCATGCGCGGCATGCCCTTCTTGCCTTCTAAGCTTTCCAGCAGCGCGGTTTCCTCGCCGCAGATGTAGGCGCCAGCGCCGTGGTGCAGGAACAGGTCGAAATCCCAGCCCGAGCCGGCCGCGTTCTTGCCCAGCAGGCCGGCGTCATAGGCCTCGTCGATGGCGGCCTGCAGCGCCTCGCGCTCGCGGATGTACTCGCCCCGGATGTAGATGTAGCAGGTATGCGCGTTCATCGCGAACGACGCGATCAGGCAGCCTTCGATCAGCGTGTGCGGATCGTGGCGCATGATCTCGCGGTCCTTGCAGGTGCCCGGTTCGGATTCGTCAGCGTTCACAACAAGGTAAGACGGACGGCCATCGCTTTCTTTTGGCATGAACGACCATTTCAGACCGGTCGGAAAGCCCGCGCCGCCACGCCCGCGCAATCCCGAATCCTTCATCGTCTGGATGATCCAGTCGCGCCCTTTAGCGATCAGGTCAGCGGTGCCGTCCCAATGCCCGCGGGCCTGGGCGCCCTTCAGCGTGCGCTCGTGCATCCCGTAGATGTTGGTAAAGATCCGGTCCTGATCCTTCAGCATCGCGTGTTACCTTTGGCTGTCCTGACGCATGCGCCAGAGTTGAAAAATGTTGACGCCCGCATAGATGAAAGCCGCGATCGCGGCGAAATCAAACAGCAGCGCATAGCGTCCCGGCAGTTCCAGCGCCGGGCCGATGAACAGGGTCACGGCAAGCCACATCAGCATGGTCACCGCGATGACCACGCCGATATGTCGGCCCTTGCGGGCGATGGCCTGTTCCTTGTCCTTGTCCATCACACTCCGATGCCCGTATCGGGCACCGTCTCTCAGTCTTCGTAAGTGCCTTCTTTCTTGGCACGTTTGGCAAATTCGGTTTCCTCGCCGGCCGCCAACTTGGCCGCCTGTTCGATCCAGCCGTCGCGTTCGATCCGGCCCTTGAATTTCAACCTTGCATCTACCCAGGCCACCTGTTCGGGCGTCCAGGCCGCGATCTGGTCATAGTGGTAAAAGCCCAGTTCGTTCAGCGTCTGCTCGAGCTTCGGGCCTACGCCCTTCAGCAGCTTCAGATCGTCGGGTTTGCCGCCACGAGGACCAGTCAGCGTTTCGGGCTGAGTCTCGGCGGTTGCGGGCCTAGCTGCGGCGCCCTCGGGCGAAGATGGCTCGGCCTTGGCGGATTTCTTGGGCGCGGCCTGACGGGCCGCGGGCTTGCCCGGGTCCGCCGCCTTGGGCGGCTTGGGCGCGGCTTTCGCGCCGGCGGCCTTGCCGTCCTTGCCCAGCCATGGCGTCAGGATCGGAACCTCGGTCCCATCGATGCGCTTGACCGTATCACCCAGATCGGCGGCCAGTTGAACGCTGGCATTGTACTTGGACTTGCCGGCCTCGTACTGTTTCAGGCTGGTCAAGCCGCCCTTGGGCTCGGCGGCATAGCGCCCGTTCTGCGGACCCGGAACCGGCGCCTTGCCGGCAGCCAGATCATCGATGATGCGGGCAAAGCTCTCGGCGGTCAGATCCTCGTAGTAGTCCTTGCCGATCTGCGCCATCGGCGCGTTCGAGCACGACCCCAGGCATTCGACCTCTTCCCAGCTCAGCTTGCCGTCCGCCGACAGCTGATGAGGCTTGGGCGCGATCTTTTCGCGGCAGACCGCGATCAGATCCTCGGCCCCGCAGATCATGCAGGACGTGGTGCCGCAAACCTGAATATGCGCAACGGAACCAACTGGTTGCAGTTGAAACATGAAGTAGAAGGATGCAACTTCAAGCACCCGGATGTAGGACATGTCCAGCATCTCGGCCACATATTCGATGGCCGGGCGGCTGAGCCAGCCCTCCTGCTCTTGCGCGCGCCACAGCAGCGGGATGACCGCGCTGGCCTGACGGCCCTCGGGGTACTTGGTAATCTGAGCCTTGGCCCAGTCCAGATTGGCGGGCGTGAAGGCAAAGCTTTCGGGTTGTTCGGGGTGCAGGCGGCGGAGCATTAGCGGTCAATCTCTCCAAATACGACATCCATTGTGCCGATGATCGCGGCGACGTCGGCCAGCTGGTGGCCCTTGGCGACGTGGTCCATGGCTTGCAGGTGCAGATAGCCCGGCGCGCGCAGCTTGGCGCGGTACGGCTTGTTGGTGCCGTCGGCGACCAGATAGACGCCGAACTCGCCCTTGGGCGCTTCGACGGCGGCATAGACTTCGCCCGCCGGAACGTGGAAGCCTTCGGTGTACAGCTTAAAGTGATGGATCAGGCTTTCCATCGAGGTCTTCATGTCCGAGCGTTTCGGCGGGGTGATCTTGCCGCGCGCCAGAACGTCTCCGGGGCAGTCGCGCAGCTTGGAGATGGCCTGACGAATGATCGACACCGACTGGCGCATCTCCTCCATGCGGACGAGATAGCGGTCATAGCAGTCCCCATTCTTGCCGACGGGAATCTGGAACTCGAATTCGTCGTAGCATTCATAGGGTTGCGCGCGTCGCAGGTCCCAGGCCAGGCCCGATCCGCGCACCATCACGCCCGAGAATCCGTATTTCTGGATGTCATCCTCGGTTACGACACCGATATCGCAGTTGCGCTGTTTGAAGATGCGGTTCTCGGTCAGCAGGCCGTCGATATCATCCAGAACAGCGGGGAAAGCATGGCTCCAGGCCTCGATATCGTCAAGCAGTTCGGGCGGCAGGTCCTGGTGAACGCCACCGGGGCGGAAATAGGCGGCGTGCAGGCGGGCGCCGCAGGCGCGCTCATAGAACACCATCAGCTTTTCGCGCTCTTCGAAGCCCCATAGCGGCGGGGTCAGCGCGCCAACGTCCATCGCCTGTGTCGTCACGTTCAGCAGGTGGTTCAGGATGCGCCCGATCTCGGAATACAGAACCCGGATCAGCGAGGCGCGGCGCGGCACTTCGACCCCGGTCAGCTTTTCGATGGCCAAGCACCAGGCGTGTTCCTGGTTCATCGGCGCCACGTAATCCAGACGGTCAAAATACGGCAGGTTCTGCAGATAGGTCCGGCTTTCCATCAGCTTTTCGGTGCCACGGTGCAGCAGGCCGATATGCGGGTCGCAGCGTTCGACGATCTCGCCGTCCAGTTCCAGCACCAGACGCAGAACGCCATGGGCCGCAGGGTGCTGCGGGCCGAAATTGATGTTGAAGTTGCGGATCTTCTGTTCGCCCGTCAGAGCGTCTTCGAAGCCCTTGCCGCCATCCATCATCGTGTCTCTCCTGTCCGGGGATCAACCCCGGCTGTTCCGTTCGTGCCGGACCGGTCCGGCAAGCGAGGGCCTCAGCGCCGCCCCCGGTTTTTCTTCTTTGCCTCGGCCCGAACCCGGACCCTTTCGGCGTCTGCCGCTTTCACCGCCGCCCCGGCCAACAACGCGCCCAGAGCCCCAATTACAACCAGTTCTCCAAGCATCGTCAGCATCTCAGCGGCGCTCCAGTTCCTGCAGCTTCAGACCCATCCACCACAAAAGGGCGATCGTGCCGAAGGGAACCAGACAGGCCAGCGCCCAGTATTTGTTGATCCCGAAAAACGGCAGAAGCTTGACCATCGGGATGATGGTCAGCGCCGAAAGGATCAGCCACCAGATGCCGCCCATTTACTTGGTCTCCTGCTTTTCGTCCCCCGGCAGAATGTAATTCGCACCCTCCCACGGGCTCATGAAGTCGAACTGGCGGAATTCCTGAACCAGCGAGACTGGCTCATAGACCACGCGCTTCTGCGCCTCGTCATAGCGAACCTCGGTGTAACCGGTGGTCGGGAAATCCTTGCGCAGTGGGTATCCCCGGAACCCGTAGTCGGTCAGGATGCGCCGCAGGTCCGGATGGCCCGAGAACAGGATGCCGAACATGTCGAACACTTCGCGCTCGAACCAGTTGGCGGACGGGTGCACATCGACGATCGAGGGCACCATCTCGTCCTCGCGGACCGAGACCCGCAGCCGGATGCGATGGTTCTGATACATCGAGAGGAAGTGATAGACGACGTCGAACCGCTTGGCCCGCTCGGGATAGTCCACGGCGGTGATGTCGACGAGGGTCGAGAATTTGCAGTTCTGGTCAGACTTCAGATACTCGACGAATTCAACCAGGTTCGACGGGGCCACATCGACGCTCAACTCACCAAAGCTGACGTCCCATGACAGGACGCAGTCGGGCCGCTTGATTTCGATCAGTGCGCCAAGTTCCTTGAGTGCTTCGCTCATCAGGGTTCCTCCTCAGCGCACGATGGTGCCGGTGCGGCGGATCTTGCGTTGCAACTGCAACAGACCATACAGCAGCGCCTCGGCGGTCGGCGGGCAGCCGGGAACGTAGATGTCCACCGGAACGATGCGGTCGCAGCCGCGCACCACCGAATAGGAATAGTGGTAATACCCGCCGCCATTGGCGCAGGATCCCATCGAGATGACATAGCGCGGCTCGGGCATCTGATCATAGACCTTGCGCAGAGCCGGCGCCATCTTGTTGGTCAGAGTGCCTGCCACGATCATCACGTCCGACTGGCGCGGGGATGCACGCGGCGCGATGCCGAAGCGTTCGGCATCGTAGCGCGGCATCGAGGTGTGCATCATCTCGACCGCGCAGCAGGCCAGGCCGAAGGTCATCCAGTGCAGCGAGCCGGTGCGCGCCCAGTTGATGATGTCCTCGGACGAGGTCAGCAGGAACCCTTTGTCCTGCAACTCGGCGTTCAGGGCCTGGGTGGCGACTTCCTTGTCAACGCCCGCGGTGTTTGCACCCGTCATCACTCCCATTCCAAGGCCCCCTTCTTCCATTCATAGGCAAAGCCGATGGTCAGAACGCCCAGGAACACCATCATCGACCAGAAGCCGACATCGCTGATATCCTTGAAGCCCACGGCCCAGGGAAACAGGAACGCAATCTCAAGGTCGAAGATGATGAACAGGATCGAAACCAGATAGAATCGGACATCGAACTTCATCCGCGCATCGTCGAACGCGTTGAACCCGCATTCATAGGCGCTGACCTTTTCGGGGTCGGGATTGCGGACTGCCAGAACGACGGCGGCCAGAATCAGGACGATTCCAAGGCCCACGGCGACGGCCAGAAACACCAGGATCGGGAGATATTCCCGCAACAGCTCTTCCACGAGTGGCTCCTTTCCTGCGCATCCCGAACGAGACGCGCCGTCAATTGGCGTGTTGACTGGACATTCTCTATCCGCGCGGGGTCAGAGGGTCAACCGAGCACAAGCGCGCATGGCACCGAATATTCGGCTTGCCAACGCCCAGCGCTGCACTAGGCGCAAGCCCTTGGCTTCAAATGGTCGCGGACGGTCAAACCTCACTATTCCATGAAGGTTTTCGCTTGTCGAAGAAAGCGCTGATTCCCTCATGCGCCTCGTCCGTTTCCCATCGGTCGACCAGCGCCCGGATCGTGTGGTCGATCACCGCGTCGTCGATGCGCGGCCCGAGGTCCCGAACCAACGCCTTGGCCGAGGCCACGGCGCCCGGCGCACAGGACAGATAGGGCTGCACTTCGGCTTCGATCGCGGCATCCAGCTCATCCGCCGGAACGGCCCGCGCGAGCAGACCAAGATATACCGCCTCGGCCGCGTCGAACAGACGGGCCGACATGAACACGCGCCGCGCGCGGGCCTCGCCCATGCGGGCGATGACATAGGGGCCGATGGTGGCCGGAATCAGCCCCAGCCGGGTTTCGGTCAGCCCCATCTTCAGGCTGTCCACGCCGACGGCCACGTCGCAGACCGCGGCCATGCCCACGCCACCGCCAAAGGCGTTGCCCTGAAGCGCGCCGATCAACGGTTTTCGCAGGGTGTTCAGGGCGTTCAGCATCTCGGCCAGCTTGCGTGCCTCGACAAAGCGGGTCTCGGGATCGGCGGCCATTTGGGCCTGCATCCAGCCCAAGTCACCCCCAGCGCAGAAGCTCTTGCCCGCGCCGGTCAGAACTACGACACGCACGTCGTCGGTTTTCCCCAGTTGCGCGGCGGCCCGGGTCAGTTCGGCGATCATCTGCGACGACATCGCGTTGTGTTTTTCCGGCCGGTTCAGCGTCAGCGTGGCAACCCCGCGCGGGTCGGTGGAGATCGAGATGGTCTCAAACATGTCAGCCTCTTATCCCGCCCGCATTGCGCGGGCCATTTCCGCCGCTTCGTTCAGCACGGCGGCGTCCAGTCCGGTGTCATAGCCCAGCCGCTCCAGATGCGCGGCCACGGCTTCGGTGGCCACATTCCCGGCCGCGCCCGGTGCGTAGGGGCAGCCGCCCAATCCGCCCACGGCTGCGTCGAACACCCGGACGCCCAGCGCAAGCGAAGCGTCTATATTGTCAATCGCGCGCCCGTTGGTGTCGTGGAAATGCCCGGCCAGGCGGGTCGCGGGCACATATTCACGCACCGCCAGCAGCATCCGTGCGATGCTGTCGGGTGTCCCCTGGCCGATCGTGTCGCCCAGCGAGATCTCGTAACAGCCGTGCGAAAACAGCAGGTCGGCCACCTCGGCCACTTTGGCAGGCGGCGTCGGCCCGTCATAGGGGCAGTCGGTCACGCAAGAGACGTATCCCCGCACCGGCAGGTCGATATGGCGCGCCGCCTCGAGGATCGGGACGAACCGCTCGATGGATTCGGCGATGGTCGCGTTGATGTTGGCCTTGGAAAACCCCTCGGAGGCCGAGGCAAACACCGCGATTTCATCCGCCCCGGCAGCCAGCGCGTCCTCATAGCCGCGCATGTTCGGGGTCAGCGCGGCATAGCGCACGCCGGGGGCGCGGGTGATCCCGGCCAGAACCTCGGCGCTGCCGGCCATCTGCGGCACCCATTTGGGCGAAACGAAACTGGCCACCTCGATCCGGCTGAACCCCGCCCGGCTGAGGCAGTCGACCAGCGCGATCTTCTCGGAAACCGGGATTTCGCGCTTTTCGTTCTGCAGCCCGTCGCGCGGCCCCACTTCGAAAATCTCGACACGTTCCGCCATGGCGGTGCCCTCCTGTTCAGTCCCGGCCCGCCCCGTTCAGGGCGGGCGTTCAGGGTTTCAGTCGTCTTCCAGCCGGACCAGCGCCGCGCCGGCCTCGACCTGCGATCCGGCCTCGGCCAGAACCTCGGCCACGACACCGTCGCGGGCGGCCAGCAGCGAATGCTCCATCTTCATCGCCTCGAGGATGGCCAGCCGGTCGCCCTCCTTCACCGCCTGTCCCGGCGCGGCGAATACCGCCTTGACCAGCCCAGGCATCGGAGCCTCGACCACGTTGGTATCACCGGCGGCGCTGACGTCGCGGTCCAGCGGGTCCAGTACCTCGAAGCTCACGCCATAGGCGTCGAACACGGTGACATCGTGGCCTGCAATCGCAACCGGCGGCATCGGCTGGCCGTCGATGATCCAGCGGCCATTGACCCGTTCGGCGATCACGGTGGTCCCGCCCACCTGCCAGTCCTGCCGGTCCGGCCCTGCGACCTGGACGTCCAGATCCAGAACCTCGCCGTCGCGCTTCAGCTGAAGCGCCCGGTGCAGCGGGGCCCAGAGGGTAAACCCGGTGTCCTCGGCGGGTTTGTCCAGTCCGGTCGCGGCCATCGCGGCCGCAACGGTCATTGCCGGGCTGACGGCGGTTTCGCGCACCAGATCGTCCAGATCGCGGCCGATCAACCCGGTATCGACATCGCCTGCCGCAAACCCGGCGTGCCGGGTCAGTGCGCCCAGGAAAGACAGGTTGGTGACGGTTCCCGCCACCTGCGTTTGGCGCAGCGCGCGGTGCAGTTGTTCCAATGCCACCGCGCGGGTCGGGCCGTGCACGATCACCTTGGCGATCATCGGGTCATACCATGGGCTGATCGTGTCGCCCGCCCGCACGCCGCTGTCGGCGCGGCAGCCGTGCGGAAACTCCAGATGGGTCAGGGTGCCCGTCGCGGGCAGGAACCCTTTGGGTACGTCCTCGGCATAGAGCCGGGCCTCGAAGGCATGGCCGTTGATCGACAGTTCGCTTTGCCGCTTGGGCAGGCTTTCCCCCGCCGCAACCCGCAACTGCCATTCGACCAGGTCGATGCCGGTGATGGCCTCGGTCACCGGGTGTTCGACCTGCAGGCGGGTGTTCATCTCCATAAACCAGAAGCGGTCGGGGCGCAGACCGTCCGAGGCATCGACGATGAACTCCACGGTGCCAGCGCCCTTGTAGCCGATGGCCTCGGCCGCGCGCACGCCCGCCCGGCCCATCGCTTCGCGCATCTCGGGCGTCATTCCGGGGGCCGGTGCTTCCTCGATCACCTTCTGGTGGCGGCGCTGCAGCGAGCAGTCACGCTCGAACAGATGCACGGCATTGGTGCCGTCGCCAAAGACCTGAACCTCGATATGGCGGGGCTTGGCCACGAATTTCTCGACCAGAACGGCATCATTGCCAAAGGCGGTCTTGGCCTCGCCCCGGGCACTGTCCAGGGCGGCCGCGAAATCCGCGGGTTTCTCGACCAGCCGCATCCCCTTGCCACCACCGCCGGCCACCGCCTTGATCAGAACCGGATAGCCGATCGTGTCGGCCGCACCGGCCAGATGCTCGGGGTCCTGGTTATCGCCGTGATAGCCGGGCACGACCGGGACGCCAGCCTGCTCCATCAACGCCTTGGCGGCATCCTTCAGACCCATTTTGCGGATTGCATCCGCCGAGGGGCCGATGAAGATCAGGCCCGCCGCCTGAACTGCATCTACGAAATCGGGGTTCTCGGACAGAAACCCGTACCCTGGGTGGATCGCCTGCGCGCCGGTGTCCAGCGCGGCCTGAATGATCACGTCGCCTTTCAGATAGCTGTCGGCCGGAGCCGCTCCGCCAATATGCACGGCCTCATCCGCCATCTGCACATGCTTGGCGGCCGCGTCCGCATCTGAATACACGGCAACGCAGGCCACGCCCATCTTGTGCGCAGTTTCGATGACCCGGCAGGCAATCTCGCCCCGGTTGGCGATCAGGATCTTGTCAAACATGGCCGTTACCCTTTCCCTGCCAGATCTTCCACAAGGCGAAACCGTTCGCAGACCAACTCCATCCTTGGGTCGAAGCCGCCGTTTCTTTCGAAATATCTGCGATGATCCTCGCGCCAGCCTTTCAGGCTGTCGTTTTCGCCCTCGGCCAGGGCAAACGCCTCGTCCACCTCGCAATAGCGCCGGACCGTCACATCGACCGTTTCGATGACCAGCGCGGGCTGTCCGTCCCAGTCCAAAGCGATGTCGCGGCGGCCAACCTGCGGCATTGCCTCGCCACCCGCCGCAAAGGTACGCAACGCGCCACATGTCGCGGTCTTGCGCCCCGAGCGGACCAGAGCCAGCAAGTCGTCGCACAATGCCCGGCTGTCGCCGAACTGAAAAGTCTCGGCCCCAGGGTATCTTTCTTTCAAACTTTCCAGCATCGAACCGCCCCTTCTACATCCGGAACACGCCAAAGCGCGTGTCCTCGATGGGTGCGTTCAGTGCGGCGCTCATCGACAGGGCCAGCACATCGCGACTTTTGCGCGGGTCAATGATGCCGTCATCCCACAGCCGGGCAGAAGCATAGAGCGGGTGCGACTGCTCCTCGAACATCTCGAGCGTCGGGCGTTTGAATTCGGCCTCTTCCTCGGCCGACCATGTGCCGCCCTGCCGTTCGATCCCGTCGCGTTTGACCGTTGCAAGAACACCGGCGGCCTGCTCGCCACCCATGACCGAGATACGGCTATTCGGCCACGTCCACAGGAAACGGGGCTGATAGGCGCGCCCCGCCATGCCATAGTTCCCGGCCCCGAAAGAGCCGCCCACCAGCATGGTGATCTTGGGCACGCTTGTGGTGGCCACGGCGGTCACCATCTTGGCGCCATGGCGCGCGATGCCTTCATTCTCGTACTTGCGGCCCACCATGAACCCGGTGATGTTTTGCAGGAAAACCAGCGGGATCTTGCGCTGGCTGCACAGTTCCACGAAATGCGCGCCTTTCTGCGCGGCCTCGGAAAACAGCACGCCGTTGTTGGCGATGATCCCGACGGGGCAGCCTTTGACATGGGCGAAGCCGGTCACCAGCGTCTCGCCGAACCGAGGCTTGAACTCGTCAAAACGCGAGCCATCGACCAAGCGCGCGATCACCTCGCGGATGTCGTACGGCGTGCGCAGATCGGCCGGGACAACGCCCAGGATTTCCTCGGGGTCATAGGCCGGGTCTTCGGGGCTGGCCCAATCCACCGTCTGCGGCTTGTTCCGGTTCAACGAGCCAACGGCTCGGCGGGCCAGAGCCAGCGCGTGGGCATCATCCTCAGCCAGATAATCGGCCACACCCGAAAGGCGCGTGTGCACGTCGCCGCCGCCCAGGTCTTCGGCGCTGACGACCTCGCCCGTCGCCGCCTTGACCAGCGGCGGGCCGGCCAGAAAGATCGTGCCCTGTTCCTTGACGATGATCGTGACGTCGGACATGGCCGGCACATAGGCGCCGCCCGCGGTACACGAGCCCATCACCACAGCAATCTGCGGGATGCCCTTGGCGCTCATCCGTGCCTGGTTGTAGAAGATGCGGCCGAAATGGTCGCGGTCGGGAAAGACCTCATCCTGGTTGGGCAGGTTCGCGCCGCCGCTGTCGACCAGATAGATGCAGGGCAGATGGTTTTCCTCGGCGATCTCCTGCGCGCGCAGGTGCTTTTTGACCGTCATCGGATAATAGGTGCCGCCCTTCACGGTGGCGTCGTTGCAGACCACCATGACCTCTTGCCCCTGCACCCGGCCGATGCCCGCAATGACACCGGCACAAGGGGCCGCACCGTCATACATGCCATGCGCCGCCGTCGCGCCGATTTCCAGGAACGGAGACCCCGGGTCCAGCAGGTTCGCCACCCGCCGCCGGGGCAGCATCTTGCCCCGCGACACATGGCGTTCGCGCGATTTCTCGCCCCCGCCCATGCGCGCGGCCTCGGCGGCGTCAGAGATCTGCGCCAACGCCTCAAGGTGCGCGGCACGGTTTTGCTTAAAGCCATCGGACGAGGGCAAAGCGGAAGATCGCAGCTTCATCTGGTATACTCTCTCAGAAATTCGCGAACGGGGTTTTCGCTGACGCCAAAGCTCTGCATGATGCGCGCATAGCCCTGCGACACGTTGCTGGAGCAGACGGTGTCCAGCTTCTTGATTTCCGGCTCTTCGAGGAAATCCTCGAGATCCCACATCGGAACCATGAAATAATATTCGAACGGCTGCATCTCGGCCGCCATTTCCATCGCCTCGACGGCCTTGTCCTGTTCTCCGCGGCACAGATAGGCCAGCGACAGGTTGCGATAGGCGCTCCCAAGGCTCTCATAGTCGTCGTCTGCCTCGTATTGGTTGACCGCGAGTTTGAGCCGCCCAACGACCTGACGACCGAAATACCCGTCATCCGCCTGCGCCTCAGGCAGGAACATCGCGACATAGGCCAGCTTCTCGTCATGCCAGCCATCGGTCTGCATCTCGTTGCTGAAGACGTCGTGCAGCATCCGGATTTCCGGTTCGTATTTCAGCGTGCCCTCCGAGTCGGCCACCGCATCCAGATAGTTGTCATAAAACGCGATCCTGCGTTTATCTTCGGCATCCAGCCTGGCGACCCGACCGGCGATCTTGCGCAATTCCGATATGGCCTCGTCCGGGTAGCCGTAAAAAATCAGCAGATCAGCCACTTGCAGTTTTTCGATGACGGCAACCTTTTCTTCGACCGCCTTGTCGATCGTGTCTCGCATCCAGGTTTCGAAATAGGTCTTTCCGGCCCAAAAGGCCCCAATAACCGCGATGACGGTCGCGCTGAACTCGACTCCGGTCCGGACGCTGGATTTATCTGCCATGGCACATCTCCTCGGACGCGCGACGTTTCAATTCCTTGCGAATGACTTTCCCCGTCACGGTCAAAGGCAAGTCTTGCACAAAAGCCACCTCTCGCGGGTAGGAATAATGTGCCAGACGGTCCTTGACCCAATCCTGTAGCTCTTGTTCCGAGGCCTCGGACCCCGGTTTCAGCACCACATAGGCCTTCACGATCTCGGTCCGCAGCGGGTCGGGTTTGCCGACCACGCCCACGGTGGCCACCGCCGGATGGGTCAGCAGGCAATCCTCGATCTCGGCCGGGCCGATGCGGTATCCCGCCGAGGTGATCACGTCATCCTCGCGGCCGACAAAGCGCAGATAGTCGCCCTCCCACACGCCGCGGTCACCGGTGACCAGCCAATCGCCGCGAAACTTCTCGGCCGTGGCCTGCGGGTTGTTCCAGTATTCCAGCAGCATCGAGGCCGAGCCACGCCGGATGGCCACATCACCCTCGGCGTCGGTCGGCTTGCCTGCGGCGTCGATCACCGCGACCTCGTGGCCCGGCACTGGCTTGCCGATACAGCCCGGGCGCGCGGGGAAATCCTCGGCACAGGACGAGACGACCATATTGCATTCGGTCTGGCCGTAGAATTCGTTGATCGCCAGGCCAAAGGCCCGCTGCCCCCACGCCAACATTTCCGCGCCGAGTGGCTCGCCACCCGAGGCCACGGACCGCAGGCCGGGGATATCTATATCCGCAGCCTTGAGTATCCGCAGCGCCGTGGGAGGAAAGAACACGTTGCGCACGCCGCCGCGCTTGATCACCTCCGCGCAGGCCTCGGGGGTGAACTTGTCGAGCCGCGCAGCGACGACCGGAATGCCCAGCGCCAGCCCCGGCATCAGCACGTCGAACAACCCGCCGATCCAGGCCCAGTCGGCCGGTGTCCACAGGCAGTCGCCCGCACGCAGGTGGTTGTGGCTGATGGACACGCCCGGCAGATGCCCAGTCAGCACTCGGTGCCCATGCAGCGCCCCCTTGGGCTTGCCCGTCGTGCCCGAGGTATAGATCAGCACCGCCGGGTCCTCGGGACCGGTGTCAGCAAAATCCACGGCGGGCCCGTCCGCCCCCAGTTCTGACACGATCAGCGGCTGCGCCAGATCGCCCAACATATCGGCGCCCTCGCCGTCGGTCAGCACATACCCGGCCCCCGCATCGCCGATGCGCGAGGCTAGGGCATCGCGCTTGAACAGCTTGAACAACGGCACCGAGATTGCCCCTATCTTCCAGATGGCCAGATGCGCGGCCGCGCACCACGGTGACTGACTGAGCAGCACGCCGACCCGGTCGCCGGGTTGCACTCTGCGGAGCAACCCGCGCGCCAGCCGATCGGTCATTTGTTCAAGTTCACCATAGGTGATCTCGGTCGTAACCACAGAAGATAGATCAAGGATAGCCACCTGCTCGGCTGGCTGCGAGAGGCACTGACGCGCCATGTTCAACCCGGGCGGAATCACCCAGCCCCCACCCCGGTGCAAACCTGGTATGCGTCTAGTGGGATGCAATGGATTTACCCCTTAATTTCTTATGCCTTGAACGCATTTTCTCAAACAAAACAAAAGGCAGATTTTGACTCAGATCAGTGTCCCGACCCGACCGACCTGAAACACTGGGCGCGTCAACTAACCCAAAGGCATGAAAATGACCAAGAAACTCGCCATCCTCGCGCTTTCCGCCGCCGTCGCCGCCCTGTCGGCCCCCGCCTTCGCCCAGTCGGAGGGCGACTGGACCTTGGGTATCGGCATCGGGTACCTGGACCCGAAATCCGACAACGGTACGCTGGCCGGATTTAGCACCGACATCGACTCGGACACCCGCCCGATCTTCACCGCCGAGTATTTCATCCGCGACAACTTGGGCATCGAGTTGCTGGCCGCAACCCCGTTCAAGCATGACGTCACGCTGGGCGGAAGCGTCGATGCCGGCAGCGTCAAGCACCTGCCGCCCACCCTGTCGCTGAACTATCACTTCCCGACCAACAGTGCCTGGAAGCCCTATGTCGGTGCCGGTCTGAACTACACCATCTTCTTCGACGAGGAATCGCCGCTGGGCGATCTCAAGGTCGACGACTCGTTCGGCGTGTCGCTGCAAGCCGGTCTGGACTACATGGTCACGGACAAGGGCGCGGTTCGCCTGAACGTCCGCTGGTTCGACATCGACTCGGACGTCACGCTGAACGGCGCGAACATCGGCAAGGCCGAGGTCGATCCGTGGCTGGTTGGCGTGTCCTACGTCCATCGCTTCTGATCCTTCGATCGGATACGCCTCGCCGTGACCTCGTCGGCGAGGCGTTTTTCTTCATAGCATCTCGTTCATCAGCTCACGGCCGATCAGCATCCGGCGGATCTCGCTGGTGCCCGCGCCGATCTCCATCAGCTTGGCATCGCGGAAGATCCGGCTGACCGCCGCATCCGACAGGAATCCGGCCCCACCCATCGCCTGCACCGCCTGATGGGCCTGAACCATCGCCTGCTCGGACGCATAGAGGCAGCACGCCGCCGCATCCTGACGGGTCACGTCGCCCCGGTCACAGGCCTTGGCCACCTCATAGATGTAGGCACGCGCCGAGTTCATCGCCGTGTACATGTCGGCGATCTTGCCCTGCATCAGCTGGAAGGTTCCGATCGGTTTGCCGAACTGCTTGCGCTCGGCCATGTAAGGCATGATCTCGTCCAGACTGGCTGCCATGATTCCGGTACCGATCCCGGCCAGAACCACCCGTTCATAGTCGAGGCCTGACATCAGCACGGCAACGCCCTTGCCCTCTTCGCCCAAAACGTTCTCGAACGGCACCTCGACATCTTCAAAGATCAGCTCGGCCGTGTTCGACCCGCGCATCCCCAGCTTGTCGAAATGGGGCGAGGTCGAGAACCCTTTCATCTCTTTCTCGATGAGGAAGGCCGTGATGCCCTTGGACCCGGCCTCCGGGTCGGTCTTGGCATAGACGACCAGCGTATCGGCATCCGGGCCGTTCGTGATCCAGTATTTGTTGCCGTTCAGGCGGTAATGGTCATTGCGCTTTTCGGCGCGCAGCTTCATCGAGACCACGTCCGACCCGGCACCGGCCTCGGACATGGCCAGTGCGCCCACATGGTCGCCCGAAACCAAGCGCGGCAGGTATTTCTTCTTCTGCTCTTCGTTGCCGTTCAGCTTGATCTGGTTGACGCACAGGTTGGAATGCGCCCCGTAGGACAACGAAACCGAGGCCGAGGCCCGCGCGATCTCCTCGACAGCCACGACATGGGCCAAGTAAGACATGCCCGCCCCGCCGTATTCCTCGGGCACGGTGATGCCCAGCAGCCCCAAGTCACCCATTTCCTTCCACAGTTCGTTGGGAAAGGCGTTGGTCTTGTCGATCTCGGCCGCCATCGGCTTGACCCGCTCCTGCGCCCAGCGGTGCACCATCTCGCGCAGCGCGTTCACATCTTCACCCAGATCGAATTGCATTGTCGCCGTGAACATCCGCGCTCTCCTCTCTCGCGTTAATGAACAGGTGTTCAATAAACTGATACAGACCTTTCCCCTCGCGGTCAATCATCGCGTGACCCAAATGAAAAAGCCGCCCCTCGGGTGGCTTTTGCAGGGTTCGGGCGTGCGCCGCATGGCGCACTCTATTGAATTACTGTTGGAAAACGGCGCCGACCTCGGCGCGGATGATGCCGGCAATCAGGCGGCAATCGTCCAGCGAGAAGGTGAGCGGAACGCGCATGTCGATGACCCCGCGCAGAATCCGGTCGGTCTCGGGCATCCGTTCCGACTCGGCATAACGCCAGCTGTCATAGCGCGAGGTAAACCCGGTTGGCTCGGCCCCGCCGAACCACTTCAACTCGACCCCGCGATCGGCGCAGCGCCTCAAAACCTCGGCGATCTGCTCAGACGCCCAATCCAGCAGAAGGAACTGGATCGACGAGCCTACATATCTTTCCTCCGCAGGCCGCTCGACGATGGTCAGGCCGGGCGTGCCGCGCAGGCCCGCTTCGATCTCGGCATAGCGTTCGTTCCAGCGCCGTACCTGCTGGTCCAGATTGCGCAACTGGGGGCGCAGGATCGCCGCGCGTAGATTGTCCATCCGCCCCGACACGTTTGGCGTGGTGTACTTGATCCGCTCGAAAACCTCGGGAGCCGGCGCCGCAAGGTGGCGTTCATACAGCATGTACGAGCCCGACAGCATCGTGGCCTTGGCCGCCAGCATCTCGTCATCGGTGATCAACAGACCACCCTCGCCCGAGTTCACATGTTTGTAGGTCTGGCAGGAATAGCAGCCGATCGCTCCCTGCCGGCCGGACAACTGCCCACGCCAGACGGCGCCCATCGTGTGGGCGCAATCCTCGATCACCGTCACCCCGGCTGCGTCGCACATCTGCATCAACCGGTCCATGTCACACAGATGCCCGCGCATGTGGCTGAGCATCAAAACCTTGGCGCGGTCCAGCTTGGCCGCCAGATCGTCCAGATCGATGGTCAGCCCCTCGGTCACGCCCACAAAAACCGGGCGCGCATTGACCGAAGCAATCGCCCCCGGCACAGGGGCCAGCGTGAAGGCGTTGGTCAGAACCGCGTCCCCCGGCTGGACACCCACGGCACGCAGGGCCGTGGCCAGCGCATAGCCGCCCGACGACACGGCCAGACAGTATTTCGCCCCCATCTGCACGGCAAATTCCTGTTCCAGAAGGGCGGTTTCGCTCACCTCTCCGGGGGCCACGTTGTAGCGGTGAAGCCGCCCGTGGCGCAGAACGGCCAGCGCCGCCTCGATCGCCGCGTCGGGGATTGGCTCCTGCTGGGTGAAACTGCCAGAAAATCGCTCGGTCATGGCGTCGTTTGTGAGGCCAGTCGCAGCGCGGGTCAAGAGATCAGGCCGCCGCGCCCACAAGCTCGGCGACGATTGCGGGCAGATCGTCGAAATGGTGCAGCAGCGCCTCGGGCTGCAGCGCAGCCATGTCATCGCCTGACGGGCCGAAGGTCACAAGGATCGACGGCACCCCGGCGGCACGGGCCGTGTTCCTGTCGGTATCCGAGTCGCCCACCAGGATGCAGTGGTCGGGATGTCCCCCGGCCCGGCGCGCGGCTTCACGCAGCGGGGCGGGGTCGGGCTTGCGCACCGGCAGCGTATCCGCCCCCACCAGCGAGCCGAACAGCGCCCGCGCGCCCAGCCGTGTCATCAGCAGCTCGGCCAGCGCCTCGGGCTTGTTGGTGCAGATGCCGACACCGTATCCGGCGGCTTTCAGCGCTTCGACCGCCTGCAGCGCGCCGGGATAGAAGGTGGTGTGGGTGTCGATAGCCTGTCCATAGGCCTCGAGCAGGACCGGGTAATAGGCGTTCACGGTCTCTTCGTCATAGGCGCCCACGCGTTTCAGCCCATGGGTCAGCATCATCCGCCCGCCGCGCAAAGCCACCGCAGCATCCTGCCCGTGCACCAGCACATCACCATGCCCCATCTGCCGGAAACAATGGTTCGCCGCCGCCAGCAGATCGCCCGACGTATCGGCCAAAGTCCCGTCCAGATCGAAGATGACCGTGCGCATTTTGTCTCCTTGCTCGGCAGTTTTCCGCCATGTCGTGTTGCAAACGGCAATCTTGTTTGATGGCCGAACGGCTTGCGCCCCTGCCCCCAGCGGATAAAACGGACCGCGACAAAACAAAAGAGAAAACGCATTCATGAGCACTGCCCTTGTCATCCTTGCCGCCGGAAAAGGCACCCGGATGAATTCGGACATCCCAAAGGTTTTGCACCCGATCGCCCAGGTTCCGATGCTGGTGCACGCCATGCGCGCCGGTTCGGTCCTGGCACCCGAACGCACGGTCATCGTCACCGGCCACGGCTCGCAGGCGGTGGCCAAGGTCGCGCAGGCCGAGGATGAAGACGCGCGCATCGTCGTGCAGGACCAACAGTTGGGCACCGCCCATGCCGTCGCCCAAGCGCGCGAGGCGCTGGACGGGTTCATCGGCGACGTGGTCGTTCTGTACGGCGACACCCCGTTTCTGCAGCCCGACACGCTGGAGCGCATGATCGCCGCGCGGGCTGACAACGATCTGGTGATCCTTGGCTTCGAGGCCGCCGACCCGGCCCGGTACGGCCGTTTGGTGATGAACGGCGACGCCCTGGAGCGGATCGTCGAGTTCAAGGATGCTTCAGATGAAGAACGCGCCATAACCTTCTGCAACTCAGGCCTTCTGGCCTGTGACGCGGGCACCCTGTTCGACCTGATCGACGCGGTCGGAAACGACAACGCCTCGGGCGAATACTATCTGACCGACGTGGTCGAGATCGCGCGCGACCGCGGCCTGAAGGTCACCGCCGTTTCGTGCGACGAGGCGCAGACGCTGGGCGTGAACTCGCGCGCTGATCTGGCCGCCGCCGACGCCGTGTTCCAGGCCCGCGCCCGGGCCGAGTTGCTGGATCTGGGCGTCACCCTGATGGCCCCCGAGACGGTCTATCTGGCCGCCGATACGGTGATCGGCCGCGACACGGTGATCGAACCAAACGTGGTCTTCGGCCCCGGTGTCACCGTCGAAAGCGGCGCGACGATCCGGGCGTTTTCGCACCTGGAAGGCTGCCATGTCAGCCGCGGCGCCATAGTCGGCCCCTATGCCCGGTTGCGCCCTGGGGCGGAACTGGCCGAGAACACGCGTATTGGCAATTTCGTCGAGATCAAGAATGCCCAGATCGACGAGGGCGCCAAGGTCAATCACCTCAGCTATGTCGGCGATGCGTCGGTGGGCGCGGGTACGAATATCGGCGCGGGCACCATCACCTGCAACTATGACGGCGTGATGAAGCACCGCACGACGATCGGCGAGAACGTCTTTGTCGGTTCGAACACTATGCTGGTGGCCCCGGTCACCGTGGGCAGCGGCGCGATGACGGCCACCGGCACCATCGTGACCCGCGACGTCGAACCCGACGCCCTGGCGGTGGGTCGCGCCAAACAGGAAAACAAGCCGGGCTATGCCCGCAAGCTGTTCGAGATGCTGAAGGCGAAAAAGGCACGCCGGGACAAGGGAGCCTGAGTAAATGTGTGGAATTGTTGGCGTATTGGGCAAGCACGAAGCGGCGCCCATTCTGGTCGAAGCACTGAAACGGCTGGAATACCGCGGCTATGACAGTGCGGGCATCGCAACCATAAACGGCGGCAAGCTGGGCCGTCGGCGCGCGGTGGGCAAGCTGGTCAATCTCAGCGACCTGCTGGTGCATGACCCCCTGCCTGGCAAGTCGGGCATCGGGCACACGCGGTGGGCGACCCATGGCGCACCCTCGGTCAGCAACGCGCACCCGCATCAGGCCGGACCGGTTGCCGTGGTCCACAACGGCATTGTCGAAAACTATCGCGAGCTGCGGGCCGAACTGGCTGAGAACGGAATCGATTTCCAGACCGAGACCGACACCGAAACCGTCGCGTTGATGACCGAATTCTACATGAAATCGGGGCTGGGCCCGGTCGAGGCCGCCTTCAAGACCATCGACCGGCTGCAAGGCGCCTTCGCGCTGGCCTTCCTGTTCGACGGCGAGGATGACCTGATCGTCGCCGCCCGCAAGGGCTCGCCGCTGGCCATCGGGCACGGAGATGGCGAGATGTTCGTCGGCTCGGACGCCATCGCGCTGGCGCCGCTGACCGACCGGATCACCTATCTGGAGGAAGGCGACCGCGCCGTGGTCACCCGCAATTCGATCGAGATCCGCAACGAGGCGGGCGAAATCGCAAATCGCGAGATCCGCAAGATCCAGCTGGATCAGACCCGAACCGACAAGGGCGGACACAAGCATTTCATGGCCAAGGAAATCGCCGAACAGCCGGTGGTGGTGGCCGAGGCGATCCGCTCGTACCTGCCCACCGGCAGCGACCGGGTGGTTCTACCGGATGCGGATCTTGATTTCTCCAAGCTGGACCGCCTGACCATGGTGGCCTGCGGCACGGCCTTCTATGCCTGCCTGACCGCAAAATACTGGTTCGAGCAACTGGCCCGGATGCCCGTAGAGGTCGATATCGCCAGCGAGTTCCGCTATCGCGAACCGCCAATCACTGACCGCACGCTGGCGCTGTTCGTCAGCCAGTCGGGCGAAACCGCCGACACCCTGGCCGCGCTGCGCTATTGCGAGGGCAAGGCTGACAAGATCGTGTCGGTGGTCAATGTCCCCGAAAGCTCGATCGCGCGGGAAAGCGACGTGGCGCTGCCCATCCATGCCGGGGTCGAGATTGGCGTTGCCTCGACCAAGGCCTTCACCTGCCAGCTGAGCGTTCTGCTGATGCTGGCGCTCAAGGCCGCGGCCGACCGGGGCACGCTGGACGACGATGCGCTGGCCGATCACGCCGCGGCGCTGCGCGGCCTGCCGACGCTGCTGAACGCCGCGCTGGACCAGGAGGAGGCGATCCGGAAATCCGCGCAGCGCCTGTCCGAGGCGCGCGACGTTCTGTTCCTGGGACGCGGCCTGATGTACCCGCTGGCCCTCGAAGGCGCGCTGAAACTCAAGGAAATCAGCTATATCCACGCCGAAGGCTATGCCTCGGGCGAGCTGAAGCATGGCCCCATCGCCCTGATCGACAAGCACATGCCGGTGGTGGTGATGGCCCCGCGCGATGCGGTGTTCGACAAGACCGTGTCGAACATGCAAGAGGTCATGGCGCGCAAGGGCAAGGTCATTCTGGTCTCGGACGACGACGGGATCGCCGATGCCAAAGACGGGGTCTGGAGCACGATCCGTATGCCGCATGCCCACGCCTCGGTCGCGCCGATCCTGTATTCGGTGCCCGCGCAGCTGCTGGCCTATCACACGGCCGTCGCCAAGGGCACCGATGTGGACCAGCCGCGTAACCTGGCGAAATCCGTCACGGTCGAGTAAGCCGTCATGCCGGAAAGCCCTCTGGACCAGATCAAGGCGCATGCCGACCCGGACCGAGCCACCCAGATGGCGGCCTATCACAAGGTCGATCGCCCCTATCTTGGCGTACCGAACCCTGTGCTGAATGATCTGACCAAGAGCTGGCGGCAGCAGATGGACGTGGACGCCCGTGTCGCGCTGGCCGATCAGCTGTGGCAGACCAACATCCACGAGGCGCGGCTGGCAGCCGCCAAGCTGCTGACGCAGGCGCGCATCCGTCCCGATCAGGCGGTTTGGGACCTGCTGCAAAGCTGGCTGCCCGATTTCGACGCCTGGGCGGTCGCCGATCATGCCAGCATGGCCATGCAAAAGCGCCTGTGGGCTGACCCTTCGCGGCTGGATCAGGTCGAAAGCTGGACCACCTCGGATCACATGTGGACCCGACGCGCGGCACTGGTCGCCACCCTGCCCTGGACCAAGCAGAACCACCCCAAGCCCGAAGATCTGCAGCGCCGCGACCGTATTCTGAGTTGGGCCGCCGGCTATGTCCCCGATCGCGACTGGTTCATCCAGAAGGCGGTGGCCTGGTGGCTGCGCGACCTGTCGAAACATGACCCCGACCGGGTCCGGGCGTTTCTGGCCGCGCACGGTGATGCGATGAAGCCCTTTGCTCGCAAAGAGGCCGGCAAGTACCTGAAAAGTCAATCGGAATAGACGTCCAGCTCGACCAGCTCGTCAAACGGTACCAGCAGAGCGCGCATCGCCTCGAGCGAGAGCCGCCCGCCGCCGCCCTCGGGGCCCGACGCGGGAACCAGCGTCACATAGGCCTGCGCCCCGGTCTTCGTCACCACGACCCTGCCATTCCGCTCGACCTGCACCAATGGCGTTTCCAGCCAGCGCCCCGGTTTGTTCGGATCGCCTAGCCCCGCGATCGTGCGTTTCGCACCGCTCCAACCGGGTTGCGCCGCCGCAACGGGCTGTGCCGCGACGACCTCGGTTTCCGTGACCACCGCATCCGGTTTAACGGTCGGCGTTTCTGGCGACCGGTCCAAGGTCTGCCGCACCGCATCGCAGCCGGTCAGAAACGCAGGAAGGAGGATAAACAGGTATCGCATGCAACCAACCTACCCCTGCCCGCGCCCGTGTTCCACCCCTCGAGCGCAGTTGCGACTTGCCGTATCGCATTACCCGCTTTACCTATTGAGCATGACTGCTCCGCTGATCGATCCGTTTGCCCGCGCAATCACCTATCTCCGCGTCTCCGTCACGGACCGCTGCGATTTCCGCTGTGTCTATTGCATGTCGGAAAACATGACCTTTCTGCCCAAGAAAGAGCTGCTGACGCTGGAAGAACTGGACCGGATGTGCTCGACCTTCATCCGGCTGGGCGTGGAAAAACTGCGGATCACCGGGGGCGAACCGCTTGTGCGCCGTGGGATCATGAGTTTCTTCGACTCGATGACCCGGCATCTGGACACCGGCGCGCTGAAAGAGCTGACACTGACCACCAATGGTTCGCAACTGGCCCGGTTCGCCGACGACCTGTATGCCGCCGGGGTGCGGCGGGTGAATGTCTCGCTCGACACGCTGGACGAAGACAAGTTCGCCCAGATCACCCGCTGGGGGCGGCTGAAACAGGTCTTGGGCGGAATCGATGCCGCGCAGAAGGCGGGGTTGCGCGTGAAGATCAACGCGGTGGCCCTGAAAGGGTTCAACGAGGAAGAACTGCCCAAGATCACACGATGGTGCGCCGAGCGCGACATGGACCTGACCTGGATCGAGGTCATGCCCATGGGTGACATCGGCAACGAGGATCGGCTGGATCAATACTGGTCGTTGAAAGACGTGCGGGCCGAGTACGAAAACCACTATACTGTTACCGATCTGGCCGAGCGCACGGGCGGCCCGGCGCGCTATGTCCGGTTGGAGGAAACCGGGCAGAAGATCGGCTTCATCACACCGCTTAGCCATAATTTCTGCGAAAGCTGCAACCGGGTACGCCTGACCTGTACGGGCGAGTTGTACATGTGCCTGGGGCAAGAGGACATGGCCGACCTGCGCGCGCCCCTGCGCGACCACCCCGACAGCGAAGAGCCGTTGGAACAGGCGATCCGGGCGGCGATCACCCTCAAGCCCAAGGGCCATGATTTCGACTATTCCCGCCAAAAGATCGATGGCCAGATGAGCCGTCACATGAGCCACACGGGCGGCTGACATGTCAGACTTGTCGGGGCGACCCACGGCGCTGTACCGCGTGTACTGCGCGCTGACATCCCTCGCCATGCCGCTGGCTTGGCGCACCGTTCGCGCCAAGCTGCAGTCGGCGGGTGTTTCTGAAATCCGTCAGCGCGAGCGGCTGGGCCATGCGAGCCAGCCCCGCCCCGACGGTCGGCTGATCTGGTTTCATGCGGCCAGCGTGGGTGAGAGCCTGTCGGTTCTGAGCCTGATCAAGCGCATGAGCGAACGGATCGACGATGCGCAGTTCCTGATCACCTCTGGCACCCCGACCTCGGCTTCGCTGGTGGAAAAACGTCTGCCGCCGCGCACCCGCCACCAATACCCCCCGCTGGACAGCGCTGGCCCGGTGGCGCGGTTTCTGGATCACTGGCGGCCCGATGCCGGCGTCTTTGTCGAAAGCGAGATCTGGCCACGACTGATCGTCGAGACCGCCCGGCGCGGGACGCCCCTGGCCCTGCTGAACGCACGCCTGTCCGAGAAATCGGTGGCCGGGTGGAAGAAGCGCCCCGACACCGCCCGCTATGTCCTGAGCCAGTTCCGCCTGTTCCTGACGCAAAACGACCGCACGGCCGCAAACCTGATCGCCATGGGGGCGCCCGTCGATCGGGTGCAACCCGGAACCAACCTCAAGGCCATGTCCGATCCGCTGCCGGTGGATCAAGACATGCTGACGCAGATCCGCGCCCAGATCGGCGCGCGGCCGGTCTGGATCGCCAGCTCGACCCATGCAGGCGAGGAAGAGACCGTTCTGGCCGCCCATGCCGAATTGCTGAACCGCTGGCCCGATCTGCTGCTGCTGCTGATCCCCCGTCACCCTGAACGGCGGGGCGAGGTCTGCGCCCTTGTTGATGCTGCGGGTCAAAGCCACGCCCTGCGTAGCGCCGGGCAGCCGATCACCCGCGACACACAGGTCTATGTGGCCGATACGCTGGGCGAAACCGGAACGTGGTACGCATTGTGCCCGATCGTTTTTCTGGGCGGGTCGCTGAAAGAGATTGGCGGCCACAACCCGTTCGAACCCGCACAGGCCGGGGCCGCGGTGATCACCGGACGGGGTTACTACAATTTCGCCGAGACATTTGCCCCGCTGGTGGACAGCGGTGGCGCGGTCGAAGTGTTCTCGGCCTCGGACCTGAGCGGGGCAGTCGCGCTTTGGCTGTCGGACAGATCGGCGCTGGCAGCAGCGCAAGCGGCGGCGCAGTCCTGCGTGAATACCCAGAAATCGGCTCTGGATGCGGTTGTTGGTACGCTATGTGACAAACTGGGCCTGGAGGGCGCAGGCCCCTGACCGCAAACGGCAGCGGGGGCCTGCGCCCCCGCTACGGAATCAGGCTGCGGGCATCCGCTGTTCGACGATCTCGGCCCACCAACTGCACCCGGCAGGGATCGCCTCGTCGTTGAAATTGTATTCCGGGTGGTGAACCATCGCCGTGTCGCCATTGCCGACCAGGATATAGGCTCCGGGGCGCTCTTCCAGCATGTAGGCAAAATCCTCGCCGCCCATGACCAACGGTGCGACCTCGCAATCGCCCGAGACCGACTTGGCCACTTGGGCCGCAAAATCGGTCTGTTCGTCACTGTTCACCATGACGGGATAGCCGCGCATGTAGGTCACGTCGGCAGTGCCGCCGAACGTGGCCGCGACGCCCGCGCAGATTTCCTTGATCCGCTTTTCGGCCAGGTCGCGCATTTCGCTGCTCATGGTGCGTACGGTGCCCTTGATCTGCACCTTCTGCGGGATCACGTTGAACGCCTTGGACGAGGTCTCGAACGAGGTGACCGAGACGACGACCTGATCGATCGGATCGGCATTGCGCGACGCGATGGTCTGCAACGCCAGAACGGCCTGCGCCGCCATTACGGTCGTGTCCACCGTCTCGTGCGGCTTGGCTGCGTGCCCGCCCCGCCCCTCGAAAGTGATGTCGAACTGGTCGGTCGCCGCAAAGAAAGCCCCCGGCCGGATCGAAAAGCTGCCGACCGGCTTGCCCGGCCAATTGTGCATCCCGTAAACCTCCTGGATGTTCCAGCGGTCCATCAGGCCGTCCTCGCACATCTCGCGGCCGCCACCTCCGCCCTCTTCGGCGGGCTGGAAGATCAACACCACGGTGCCATCGAAGTTGCGGGTCTCGGCCAGGTATTTCGCCGCGCCGAGCAGCATGGCGGTATGTCCGTCATGGCCGCAGGCATGCATTGCCCCCGGTGTTTTCGAAGCATAGTCGAGGCCCGTCGCCTCGTGGATCGGCAGCGCGTCCATGTCGGCCCGCAGGCCGATCACCCGGCCCTTGGTGTCGGCCTTGCCTTTGATCACGCCGACCACCCCGGTGCGGCCAATCCCCGTGACCACTTCGTCGCAGCCGAATTCCTTCAGCTTTTCCGCCACCACCGCGCTGGTGCGGTGTGTTTCGAACAGGATTTCGGGGTTTTCGTGCAGATCTCGTCGCCATGCGGTGATTTCGTCCTGCAATTCGGCAAATCGGTTCTTGACTGGCATTTTCGTCTTCTCTCTCCTTCAAAGCCTCAGGCCGCCGGCATCCGGCTTTCGACCATTTCGGCAAACCATGAGCATCCAATCGGAATGATTTCGTCATTGAAATCGTATTCAGGGTGATGCAGCCCGGCGCTGTCACCATTGCCCAGAACTATGAACGCACCCGGCCGTTCCTGCAACATGAACGAGAAATCCTCGCCGCCCATTACCATCGGTGCCTCGAGGCAGCTGCCGCCCACGGCGATGGCTGCTGCCTCGGCGTGCTGTGTGGGCACTTCGGCGTTGATCGTCACCGGCACGCCACGGGTATAGGTTACCTGCGCAGTTCCGCCCATCGCGGCCGCGACGCTCTGCGTGACCTCGGTCAGGCGGCGCTCGATCAGGTCGCGCATCTCGTTGGAATGGGTGCGCACCGTGCCACGCACGCGCGCCGCTTGCGGGATCACGTTGAACGCGGTCGAAGATGTCTCGACCGAGGTGACCGACAGCACCGCCTGCAGAGTCGGATCGGCGTTGCGCGCCACGATGGTCTGCAGCGCCACCACAAGGTGCGACAGCATGACGGTGGTGTCCACCGTTTCGTGCGGCTTGGCCGCATGCCCGCCGCGCCCTTCCAGATGGATGTCGAACTCGTCCGCCGCCGCCAGCAACGGCCCCGAGCGGATGGCGAATTGCCCCGTGGGCAGGCCCGGCACGTTGTGCATGGCATAGACCTCCTGGATGCCAAAACGGTCCATCAGCCCGTCCCGACACATCGCTTCGGCGCCGTTCCCGCCTTCTTCGGCCGGTTGAAAGATCACCACCGCCGTGCCGTCGAAATTGCGTGTCTCGGCCAGGTATTTCGCGGCCCCTAGAACCATTGCCGTATGTCCGTCATGGCCGCAGGCATGCATGGCCCCCGGCGTTTGCGAGGCATAGTCGAGCCCGGTTTGCTCCTGCATGGGCAGCGCGTCCATGTCGGCCCGCAGGCCGATCACCCGGCCCTTGGTGTCGACCTTGCCTTTGATCACGCCGACCACACCGGTGCGGCCAATCCCCGTCACCACCTCGTCGCAGCCGAATTCCTGCAGCTTTTCCGCAACCAGCGCGCTGGTGCGGTGGGTGTCGTACAAGATCTCGGGGTTCTGGTGAATGTCACGCCGCCACGCGGTGATTTCGGGATGCAATTCGGCAAAACGGTTTCTGACGGGCATGCACGTTTCCTCCACTACCAACATCCAAGCCTAAAGCCTTGGGCTGGGACAAAAAAATCAGGCGGCCAGTTTCTGAACCAACCGCTGCATGAATTGGTGCCCGGCATTGAACTGGGCAACGGTTATGAATTCGTCGGGCTTGTGCGCCTGGGCGATGTCGCCCGGCCCGCAGATCACGGCCGAATAGCCGGCCTCCTGGAACTGCCCCGCCTCGGTGCCATAGCTGACGACATGGGTCGCGTTGTCGCCGGTCAGCGAGCGGACCAGAGCCTCGGCCTCGCCCTCGGGTTCGGGGACCAGCGCGGGAACAGCAAAGCTGGGCGTCACGTCGATCCGCGTCTCGGGGCGGACCTGCTGCATCCGCGCCTCGACCGCGCGCACCTGCGCAAAATAGGCGTCGCGCCATGCGGCGGCACTTTCGCCGGGCACCACGCGGAAATCCATCATGAACCAGCAATCCTTGGCCGTGATGTTATGCGCCGTCCCACCCCGGATCATGCCCACATGGCACGTCGTCCAAGGGGGGTCGAACACCGCCGCCAGCGCGCCGGGTTGCGCGGCCATGTTCTTTGCATTCTGCTGATTGGCCCAGTCGATCAAGGGGGCCGCCTGCATGATGGCATTCACCCCTTCGTGCAGGCGCGAACTGTGGACCTCGTAGCCCACCACATGCGTGTCATAGCCATAGCTGCCTTTGTGCCCGGTCACCGCCTGCATCATCGACGGTTCCCCCACGATCACCGCCGAGCCCTTGGGTAGAACCTTCTGCATCGCCGCGATCATCGGCGGAGCGCCGGTACAGCCGACCTCTTCGTCAAAGCTCAACGCCAGTTGCAGCGGGCGAGCCACGCCCGCGTGATGCGCCTCGACCAATGCCCAGATCGCCAGCGCGTCGAACCCTTTCATGTCGCAGGTGCCGCGCCCGAAATACTTGCCTTCGCGCTCGGTGACCGTGAAGGGATCGCTGTCCCAGGCCTGCCCGTCCACCGGCACCACGTCGGTATGACCTGACAGAACGACGGCACCTTCGTCCCAAGGCCCGACATGGGCAAACAGAGCCGCCTTGTGCGGCTGGTCGGGATCGGGCCAGCGGTGGGCTTCGATGCCATGACTTGCCAGATAGTCCCCGACCCAGTCGATCAGAGGCAGGTTGCTGTCGCGGCTGACCGTCGGGAACGCAATCAGCCGCGTCATGATCTCGAGCGGTGTCAGGCGCCGCGCCATCGGGATCAATACCCGCTGTCGGTGGTCAGAATGAAATGCCCCGGCTCGACCTCACGGTATTCAGACGGCGCGGGCTGATAGTCGATCGGATGAATGGGCGACGGGATCGGTTTGAAATTCAGGTCTTTTTCCGATTTTCGCTGGTTCGGGTCCGCGATCGGCACCGCCTTCATCAGCGCCTGGGTATAGGGGTGCTGAGGGTTCTCGAACACCCGCGCCCGCGGGCCCAGTTCGACGATCCGGCCCAGATACATCACCCCGACATGGTGGCTGACGCGTTCAACCACGGCCATGTCGTGGCTGATGAACAGATAGCTGAGCCCCAGTTCGGACTGCAGTTCCATCATCAAGTTCAGCACCTGCGCCTGCACCGATACGTCTAGTGCCGAAACGGCCTCGTCGGCGATGATCAGCTTGGGGTTCAACGCAAGGGCGCGCGCGATGGCGATACGCTGGCGCTGGCCGCCCGACATCTCGTGCGGGTACCGGCGCATGAAGCTGCGCGGCAGGTGCACCTTGTCGAACAGCTGCGCCACACGGTCCTGCAATTCCGACCCCGAGGCCACGCCATAATTGCGCATCGGCTCGGCGACCTGATCGACCAGCTGCATCTGCGGGTTCAACGAGGCGAACGGGTCCTGAAAGATCATCTGCATGTCCAGCCGGGCCTTGCGCAGGCCCTTCTGGTCCAGTTTCATGATGTCGACGCCATCGAGGTCCACCTCGCCCGACAGCGGCTCGACCAACCGCAGGATCGACCGCCCCGCCGAGGACTTTCCGCAGCCGGATTCACCGACCAGACTCAGCGTCTGACCCCGGTTCAGAGTGAACGATACATCCTCGACCGCGTGCACGTTCGAGATCGTGCGGCGCAGCAGCCCGCCCTTGACAGGGAAGCGCGTGGTCAGGTTGCGGACCGTCAGCAGCACGTCCTCGGTTCCGGGAATCGGAGCGATGTTCTGGCCCTCGACTCCCAGCAGCTTCATCGGTTCGGGCGCGGATTTGCCGCGCATCTCGCCCAGCTTGGGCACCGCGGCCAGCAAGGCCTTGGTGTAGTCGTGTCGGGGGTTTTCGAAAATCTCGGTGACGGTGCCCTCTTCGACCTTGTTGCCGCGATACATGACCACGACGCGGTCGGCCATCTGGGCGACCACGGCCATGTCATGGGTGATGAACATGACCGCCGTGCCGGTTTCGCGCTTGAGCCGGTCCATCAGGGCCAAGATCTCGGCCTGGATCGTCACGTCCAGTGCCGTCGTCGGCTCGTCGGCGATCAGCAGGCGCGGCTCGCAGGCCATCGCCATGGCGATCACCACCCGCTGTCGCATCCCGCCTGACAATTCGTGCGGGTACTGTTTGAGGCGCCGCTCGGGCTCGGGGATGCGGACCTGCTTGAGTAGCTCCAGCGCGCGCGCCTCGGCCTGTGCCTTGGACATGTTTTTGTGGATCCGCAGGCCCTCGGTCAGCTGTCGGCCCACGGTGAAGACCGGGTTCAAAGCGGTCATCGGTTCCTGGAAGATCATCCCGATCTCGTTGCCGCGAATCTGCTTCATCAGGTCCTGATCGGACTTGGCCAGATCCAGCTTGCGCCCGTCGCGTCGGTCGAACAGCAGTTCGCCCCCCGCGATCTTGCCGCCGCCGAATTCCACCAGCCGCATCAGCGACAGCGACGACACCGATTTGCCCGACCCCGATTCGCCCACGATGCAGACGGTTTCGCCCGGATGGACCTCGAACGAGACATCCTCGACCCCGACGACCGGTCCATCCTTGGTCTGAAACTCGACGCGAAGTTTTCTGATATCGGCAATAGGCTGGTCCAGCACGCGCGCGCTCTCCTTGAGGGCTTGTTCGATTTGAGTGCCAAACGCTAAGGCGGCGAAGTGGGAAAAGTCAAACCCATTGCCCGATTTCGCTGCGGCAAGGCTTGCAATTTTCCAAAACTCTGTTTCGATACCCCGCGTAACCGCGCCGGAAAACCTGTGCAGGCCGCAATAAGCGAAACCTTTTTTCTTTTCGTTACAGCAGCTTGCCCCACGCGCGGCAACGCCAAGTCCGCAGGCCTTGCGGAATAATCGAGACACGAATGTGTCCAACATGGAGTGTATGATGAAAATCAAAGCCCTTTTGCTCGGTGCGATTGCAAGCACGGCGATGGCCCCGATGGCCATGGCCGAGCGCGGATCGGACGGCAATGTCAGCATCATCTATTGGCAGGCGCCCTCGATCCTGAACCCGTTCCTGTCGGGTGGCACCAAGGATGTCGAGGCGGCCTCGCTGGTGATCGAACCGCTGGCCCGCTATGACCAGGACGGCAACATGGTGCCCTACCTGGCGGCCGAAATCCCCACAGTCGAAAACGGCGGTGTCAGCGAGGATCTGACCTCGATCACCTGGAAGATCGCGCCCGGCATCACCTGGTCGGACGGCTCGCCCTTCACCGCGGCGGACGTCAAGTTCACCGCCGACTACTGCATGGACCCGGAGGGCGGATGTGCGCAGGTGACCAAGTTCGAAGGCGTCACCAGCGTCGAGGCGCTCGACGATCTGACCGTCAAGGTCACCTTCGAGAAGCCGACCCCCTTCCCCTATGGCCCGTTCGTTGGCGGGGAAAGCCCGATCATCCAGAAGGCCCAGTTCGAAAACTGCATGGGCGCCAAGGCGCCGGAATGCACCGAACAGAACTTCAATCCGATCGGCACCGGCCCGTTTGTCGTCACCGAGTTCAAGCCGAACGACGTGATCACCTTCAAAGCCAACGACAACTATCGTGATCCGAACAAGCCTGCCTTTGCGACAGTGACGTTCAAGGGCGGCGGCGATGCAACCGCTGCGGGTCGCGCCGTGATGGAAACCGGCGAGTTCGACTATGCCTGGAACCTGCAGCTGGCGCCCGAAGTGATCGCGCAAATGCAAGAAGGCGGCAAGGGCACTCCGGTGGCAGGCTTTGGCCCGCTGGTCGAGCGCATCATGCTGAACCAGACCAACCCGTCCCCCGAACTGCCGGAAGGCGAACGTTCGACGGCCAAGCACCCGCACCCGTTCCTGACCGACCCGGCGGTGTACAACGCCATGTCGCTGGCAATCGATCGTCCGCTGCTGGTTGAGATCGGTTATGGCCAGGCAGGCAAAGTTACCTGCAACTGGGTGCCGGCTCCGGCCGCGTTCAACTCGACCACCATGACCTGCGACAAGCAGGACATCGAAGGCGCGAAGAAGCTGCTGGATGATGCCGGGATCGTCGATACCAACGGCGACGGCATCCGCGAAAAAGACGGTGTTCCGCTGAAAGTTGTATACCAGACCTCGACCAACGCCGTCCGTCAGGACTTCCAGGCGCTGATCAAGGAATGGTGGAGCCAGATCGGCATCGAAACCGAACTGCGCAACATCAACGCCTCGGTCTTCTTCGGTGGTGATCCGGGCTCGCCCGACACGTTCCAGAAGTTCTATGCCGACGTTGAAATGTACGCCAACACCTTCAACGGCACAGATCCGCAGTCGTATCTGGGCAACATGCTGTGCGACAAGGCTCCGCGTCCGGACACTCAGTGGCAGGGCGAGAACATCTCGCGCTGGTGCGACCCGGAATATGACGCGCTGCATGCCCAGCTGGCCCAGACCGCCGGCCTGGAAGCCCGCGCCGAGATCGCGAAAAAGCTGAACGACATGGCCGTAATGGGCGGCGCGATGATCCCGCTGGTGCACCGTGGCCGCCTGTCGGCACATTCGAACACGCTGGGTGGCGTCGTTCTGAACGTGTGGGACAGCGAGCTGTGGAACATCGCTGACTGGTACCGCAAGACCGGTTCCTAAGCGTCAGGCTTGCACTGCCGCGCCCCGGTGTCTATCGGGGCGCGGTTACCTGCATCCACCCCAACGAAAAGACGCATGCACAAAGGCGCCTTTGAATGCTCAACTTCACCATTCGACGACTGATCCTGGCCGTTCCGACGCTGTTGTTCATCAGTCTCGTCATTTTCCTGCTGCTCGAACTCGCCCCCGGCGACCCGATGGCGCAGGTTCCGCTGACCGTTCCGCCCGAAGTCAAAGAGAAGATGCGCGAGGCGCTTGGCCTCGGCCAGCCGATGCATGTCCGGTTCTGGAAATGGATCGTGCAGTTCTTCTGGATTGAACCTCAGGTTCTGGTCGATCACATTTTTGGCACTACCTTTTCCGAAGGTGACCTGCGGGTGATTTCGTGGCAGACCCGCTCGCCCGTCATGGACATCGTCGTTCAGCGCATCCCGCAGACCCTGTGGGTTGTCGGCACCGCCTATGTGGTCGCCATCCTGATCGCGCTGCCCATCGGCATCTATTCGGCCTATCGCCAGTATTCATGGTTCGACCAGATGGGCACCTTCGTGTCGATGGTCGGCTTCTCGGTCCCGCCGTTCTTCTCGGGGGTGCTGGTGATCGTGATCTTTTCGGTCCAGCTGGGCTGGTTCCCGTCGATCTATGACACGACGCATGTGGTCAATGACTGGGACAGCTTCGTCGTTCAGCTGAAACAGATGATCATGCCGGTGATGGTGCTGGCGCTGCAGATCACCGCGCAGCTCAGCCGGTTCATGCGCGCCTCGATGCTGGACAACTTGAACCAGGACTACGTCCGTACCGCCCGCGCCAAGGGCTTGAGTGAGTACACCGTCGTCATGGTGCATGTCCTGCGCAACTCGATGATCCCGGTGGTCACCGTGATCGCCTTGGGGATTCCGTCGATCTTCGGCGGCGCCATCATTACCGAGCAGGTATTCAAGGTGAACGGCATCGGACAGCTGCTGATCGGCGCCATCCAGGCCAACGACCTGCCGATGGTGCAGACCCTGACCTTCATCTTTGCCGTGCTGATCGTCCTGTTCAACCTGATCGCCGACGTTCTCTATGGCATTCTGGACCCGAGGATCCGCTATGACTGACAAGGATCGCTTTGTCCCCGACGAAGGGCTTGCGCCCGCTTCGACCGCTCTGCCCGCCGCGGACGTGGTCGAGGAATTCACCGCCCCGCCCCGCAGCCAGTGGCGCGACGTGTGGGACCAGTTCAAGACCCACAAGGGCGCCATGATCGGCGCGATGCTGTTCATCTTCATCGTCGCGGCCGTCTATCTTGGCCCGTTCCTGTGGACCATCGACCCGACCCAGATCGACATCCGTGCCCGCAACCAGGGGCCCAGCTGGGCCCATCCGTTCGGTACCGATCAGCTGGGCCGGGACATCTTGGCCCGGATGATGTCGGGGGGGCAGACCTCGGTCTCGGTCGGCATCACCGCGATGCTGCTGGCGCTGTTTCTTGGGTCGTTCATCGGCGTGGTCGCCGGGTTCTTCAAACGGTTAGACGGGCCGCTGATGCGCCTGACCGACCTGTTCCTGGCCCTGCCGCTGCTGCCGCTGCTGCTGGTGATGATGTTGCTGTTCCGCGAGCCTCTGTCCGCTGCGTTCGGGCTCGAGCGTGGGATCTTCATCCTGATCGTCTGCGCCATCGGCATCACCTCGTGGATGCCTACGGCGCGGATCGTGCGCGGCGACGTTCTGGCGATCAAGGAACGCGAATTCGTTCTGGCCGCCCGCTCGATCGGCACCAGCAACACGCAGATCATCACCCGGCATATCCTGCCCAACGTACTGTCTCCGATCATGGTGTCGGCCACGCTGGGCATCGCCACGGCGATCATCACCGAAAGCGCGCTGTCCTTCCTGGGGCTGGGCTTCCCGCCTGATTTCCCCACCTGGGGCCGGCTGCTGTTCGATGGTGTTGATTATCTGCAGCAATACCCCGAGCGTGTGTTCTGGCCCGGCCTGGCGATCTCGCTGACCGTTCTCAGCGTGAACTATCTGGGCGACGGCTTGCGCGATGCGCTCGATCCGCGGATCCGCGGACGCTGAACAAAAGTCAGTCGGCGCGCCGAAGCGCGCCGGCCAACACAACGATCACAACTGCCAGCGGCAGCAGGACGCCAAAGGCCAGCCGCAGTGATAAGATCCCCGCCAGAAGCCCGATCAGCGGCGGACCGATCAGAAGACCTCCGTACCCCAAAGTGGCGACACTGGCGATGGCCTGCCCCGGCGGGACATGCGGGTCGTTCGCGGCTCGGCTGAAGGCCAGCGGCATGATCACCGCATAGCCCACGCCCATCATCGCGAATCCAGCCAGCGCCCCGACCGCCCCCCCGGCCGATACCACCAGGAACACGCCCAAGGCCGCGCAGGCTCCGCTGACCCGGGCCACCGGCACCGGGCCGAACCGGGCTATCACGAGCCCACCCAGGAGCCGAGCTGCAACCATGGACACCGAAAAGACGGCATAGCCCAATGCCGCAACGCTTTCAGCCACACCCGTGACATCCCGCAGAAAGATGGCGCTCCAATCGGCCACCGCGCCCTCGCCCAACGCGCCGCACATCGCGGTCAGCCCGACCAGAACCAGAACCCCGCTGGGCAAGGCAAAGATGGCGTTGCCGTCGGACTGCACCCGCCGCGACGTCCATCGGACCCAAGACAGGGCAAGCGCCAGCGCCACGGTTGCCCCGCCGGCCAGCAAGAAATGTGGCAACACGTCAAGCTGCAGCTGAACCGCGCCGTAGCCGCTGAGCGCTCCCAACCCGGCGCCGAGGCTCCACATCGCGTGGAACGAGGACATCACCGGTTTGGCGTAGGCCTGCTCGACCTCGGCGGCCCAGGCGTTCATGCCCACATCCATCGAGCCGTGGAAGGCCCCGAAGATGAACAGGAACGCAGCCAGCATGGCGAAGCTGTCGGCGGCCGCAAGAAGGATCAGTGATGCTGTGTACAAAACCGCGATCACCCGCGTCACTGTCACCGCTCCGAACCTGTCGGTCAGGCGTCCGGTGACTGGAAAGGAACACACCGCCCCAGCCGCCATGAACAGCAGGCCATAGCCCAGCTCTTCGTGGCTCAGCCCCAGACGGTCACGGACGGCCGGAATGCGCGAGGCCCAGATGCCGAACAGGGCGCCGTTCAGGATGAACATGGCGGCCACGGCCCGCCAGGCTGAAACCAATCCGATCATTTGCCCTGCCCCACCAGTGAATTGCCTGCCTTGCAGCAATACAGGCGCCGTGCGGGTTGGCAAGCCGCCCTATTCCAGCTTGCGGCGGATACGGCGCACGGCCAACCAGACAAGCGCCACAACAGGCAGCGTCACGCCTGCGGTCAACATCCCCTTGCTGATCCCCGCCTTGGTCAACGGATACAGCAGGTAACTGACCAGTGACACGGCATAATAGCTGATGGCCACCACTGAAAGACCCTCGACCGTGTGCTGCAGGCGCAGCGCCAGATCCGCCCGGCGGTCCATGCTCTCCAACAAAGCCTGGTTCTGCGCGCTGCGCTCGACATCGACGCGCGTTCGCAGCAGGTCACCGGCGCGAATGGCCCGGTCCGAAAGCGCCTGCAGTCGCCGTTCGGTCGCCTTTACCGTGCGCATGGCCGGGTCATAGCGGCGCATCATGAAATCGGCGAATGTCTGACGCCCGTGAAAGCGATCCTCGCGCAGCGCCTCGATTCTCTGGTGCACGATGGCCTCATAGGCCCCCGTCGCGGCAAAGCGAAAAGCCGAACGCGCCGACAGCGTCTCGAGCTCGGTCGACGTGGCCAGCAATTGCGGCAACAGATCGTCAGGATGGGTCGTGTCCTTGGTCATCTCGCCCATCAGCTGGGTCAGTTGCCGGTCCAACTCGCCGATCTGGGGCATCAGGGCCTTGACCCGGGCAAAGCCCAACATGGACATCGCCTTGTAGGTCTCGATCTCGCACAGGCGTTGGATGATCCGGCCGGTGCGCCTGCGCCCGGTGCCCTCGGACACGAACAGGGCAAACCGCATGTGGCCCGCCGGGTCGATGCGAAAATCGCTGGCGCAGATCGCCGAGTCGTCCAGCACCTGTGACACAGCCAAGCTTTCGGGTTCGAACCAGTCCGCCAGCGCGGCTTGCGTGGCCCCGTCATCCGGGCGCGGCACCACCCGCAGCATGATCGAGGTCACACGCTGCCCCGGACTGGCCATCAGCCAGTCGGGGGGGAATACCTCGAAATCGGCGGGGTTGAAGGCGCGCTCGCTGACATTCTGAGTGATGGCCGTGTAGGTCACGAATTCCGTGTGGTGCTCCCACTTCAACCAATGCCGCCCGATCTGGCCGGCATAGTGGGTGGCATCGGGCTGCGGATGCTGTGCCCCGTGGCGGTCCAACAGGTCGATCAGGTGGGCCATATCTTCGGCTCGGTCGCGCGCCACCGCGGCGACCGGTTTTTTGATCGCAAGGAAGACAACCGTGCACGGGGCCTGCGCAACGGGGAACGGCCGCGCGTGCAATTCATTGGCTAACGTATAGCGCAGCGGATGATCCTCGATTGGCGTCATGAACGGCTCCTTGTGTTCCGGGCACTATACGACACCGGCTGATTTCATCAATTCTCATTTTATTTCATATACTTACATGGATACCGCGGTATACAAGCCGGCTATCTCATTGATTTGGCTGCCAGAGCTCGATCGGATTGCCCTCGGGGTCGTTCAAGCGGGCGAATGTTCCGATCTCGCTGTTCCATTCGTCTCGGGTCTCCACCGCGATTCCAGCCGCGCGCAGTTGGTCGACCATGGCCGCCAGATCGTCGACGCGGAAATTGATCATCCATTGTTGCGCCGCATCACCGAAATAGTCCGTATCTTCGGCGAAAGGGGCAAAAACGGTGTAGCCTTCGCGCTGCTTCCACGGGACAGGGTCATAGTGGTTGACGCCCAGATGGGCCTCGTACCATTGCGACAGAGCCTTCGGATCACGGGCGCGAAAGAACACACCGCCAATGCCGTTTACCTTCTGCATGGAACACCTCGTGCCGTTGGGGGTTGCTGTGGCATCATACCCTGAAACGGAAAAAGGCGCCCGCGAGGGGCGCCTTTTCCAAGGATATGGGCCGCGGATCAGTCGATCATTGGCAGCAGCTTGTCCAGCGACTGCTTGGCGTCGCCATAGAACATGCGGGTGTTTTCCTTGTAGAACAGCGGGTTTTCGATACCCGAATACCCGGTGCCTTGCCCGCGTTTCGAGACGATCACCTGCTTGGCCTTCCACACTTCGAGCACCGGCATCCCCGCGATGGGCGAGTTCGGGTCTTCCTGCGCGGCCGGGTTCACGATGTCGTTCGAGCCGATGACAATGACAGCGTCCGTGTCCGGGAAATCATCGTTGATCTCATCCATCTCCAGCACGATGTCATAGGGTACCTTGGCCTCGGCCAGCAGCACGTTCATGTGGCCCGGCAGGCGGCCCGCAACGGGGTGGATGGCAAAGCGCACGTTCTTGCCTTTGGCGCGCAGCTTGCGCACCAGTTCACTAACCGACTGCTGCGCCTGTGCCACCGCCATGCCATACCCCGGCACGATGATGATGCTGTCGGCATCGTTCAGCGCTGCGGCGACACCTTCGGCGTCGATGGCCACCTGTTCGCCTTCCACGGCCATCTGTTCGCCCTGCGGGCCGCCGAAGCCGCCCAGGATCACGCTGACAAAATGGCGGTTCATCGCCTTGCACATGATGTAGGAAAGGATCGCACCCGACGAGCCAACCAGCGCACCGACCACGATCAGCAGGTCGTTCCCCAGCGAGAAACCGATAGCCGCCGCAGCCCAGCCCGAATAGCTGTTCAGCATCGACACTACCACCGGCATGTCGGCACCGCCGATGCCCATGATCAGGTGATAACCGATGAACAGCGCCGCCAGCGTCATCAGGAACAGCGGGAAGAAGCCACCCGAAGCGGTGTACCAGATCAGACAGATCAGCGAGAGGCCGGCCGCCGCCGCGTTCAGCGCATGCCCGCCCGGCAGCTTGGTTGCCGCCGAGGTGACCTTGCCGGCCAGCTTTCCATAGGCCACGACCGAACCGGTAAAGGTGATCGCACCGATGAAGATGCCCAGGAACAGCTCGACATGCAGAATGGCCAGCTCGGCCGGGGTTTTCTTGGCGATCAGTTTCGCGAAGGCCCCCAGATCCGACAGGTCGGCATCCTTGGCCGCGTCAACGATCGCAAAGACTTCGGCGACGTTCTTGATCTCGAAATGGGCATTGTAGCCGACGAATACGGCCGCCAGACCCACCAGCGAGTGCATGGCGGCCACAAGCTGCGGCATCTCAGTCATCTGGACGCGCTGCGCCACGTATTGACCGATCAGGCCGCCGCCGATGATCAGCAGCAGCGACAGTGGCCACAGGCCCGATCCGGGGCCGACCAGCGTGGCGAACACCGCCAGCGCCATGCCGACGATGCCGTACCAGACCGCGCGTTTGGCGCTTTCCTGGTTCGACAGACCGCCGAGCGAAAGGATGAACAGAACAGCCGCAACGACATAGGCGGCGGTGGTGAAGCCAAATTCCATGTGCCCGGCCTCCTTAAGATTTCTGGAACATGGCGAGCATGCGCCTGGTTACGAGGAAACCGCCGAAGATGTTGATCCCGGCCATGAAGATTGACAGCGCCGCCAGCAGAATGACGAGGAAAGACCCCGACCCGATCTGCATCAACGCTCCCACGATGATGATCGAGGAAATCGCGTTGGTGATCGCCATCAACGGCGTGTGCAGGCTGTGGCTGACGTTCCAGATTACCTGGAAGCCTACGAAGACCGACAACACGAAAACGATGAAGTGCTGCATGAAGCTGGCCGGAGCCACCAGCCCCACCAACAGCATCAGCGCACCGCCCACGCCCAGCAGCGTCACCTGCTGTTTCGTCTGCGCCTTGAAGGCCGCGATCTCTTGCGCGCGCTTTTCTTCAGGCGTCAGTTCCTTGACCTCGGCCTTGGGTTTGGTCGCGATGGCCTGCACCTTGGGCGGTGGTGGCGGGAAGGTGATCTGCCCTTCGTGGGTCACGGTCGCTCCGCGGATCACGTCGTCTTCCATGTCGTGAACGATCTGCCCGTCCTTGTTGGGCGTCAGATCGGTCATCATGTGCCGGATGTTGGTGGCGTACAGCATCGAGGCCTGCGTCGCCATGCGGCTGGGGAAGTCGGTATAGCCGATGATGGTGACGCCATTGTCGGTAACGATCTTTTCGTCCGGAACGGTCAGCTTGCAGTTGCCGCCCTTCTCGGCCGCGAGGTCCACGATGACCGAGCCGCGTTTCATCGACTGAACCATGTCCTCGGTCCACAGCTCGGGCGCCTCGCGGTTGGGGATCAGCGCCGTGGTGATGACGATGTCCATTTCGGGCGCCATCTCGCGGAACTTGGCCAGCTGCGCCTCGCGGAACTCGGGGCTGGAAGGCTTGGCATAGCCGCCGGTTTCCGCGCCGTCCTGATCGTCCTGGAAATCCAGATAGACGAACTCGGCGCCCATGGATTCGACCTGTTCGGCCACTTCGGGGCGCACGTCGAACGCATAGACCACAGCACCCAGGCTGACGGCCGTGCCGATCGCGGCCAGACCGGCCACGCCGGCGCCCACGACCAGAACCTTGGCCGGCGGCACCTTGCCCGCGGCGGTGACCTGACCGGTGAAGAACCGGCCGAAATTGTTGCCCGCCTCGATCACGGCGCGATAGCCGGCGATGTTGGCCATCGACGACAGCGCATCCATCTTCTGCGCGCGGCTGATGCGGGGCACCATCTCCATCGCGATGACGTTGGCGCCCTTTTCCTTGGCCAGTTCCATCCCTTCTTCGTTCCCGGCCGGGTTGAAGAACGAGATCAGCGTCTTGCCCTTGGTCAGACGCTTGAGTTCGGTTTCGGTGGGCACGCGCACCTTGGCGATGATGTCGGCCGTTTTCCACAGCGCAGCCGCGGTCTTGACGATCTCAACCCCGACGGCCTCGTAAGCCTCGTCCGAGAACCCGGCGGCCGCGCCGGCCCCTTTCTCGATCGCGCAGTCATAGCCCAGTTTCTGCAACTGAACGGCCGACTCCGGAGTCATCGCGACCCGGTTCTCGCCCTTTAGTATTTCCTTTGGCGTGCCTATTTTCACCGGCAAGTCCCCCTAATTATCACTCTGTCCGAGCGGCTGATCGGTATTTCCTGTTAAGCAATCATGTATCCCGCGCAACATTATTTCGCAAGCGCAGCATTCATTACGTTGTGTCACGGGTCGGCGCATCTCAGATCCAGCGCCGGGTTTTGCGTTCGTAGCGCGCGAAATCCGCACGGAAGATGCGGCGAAGGCGGGTTTCCTCGGGCAGGATGAACCGCCGTTCAAGCACCCAGACGAAGACCGGAACCAACACCATCGACAACACGGCATCAAAGCGCAGGATCAACCCGGCAAGGATCAGGACATCGCCCAGATAGATCGGATTGCGGCTGCGCTTGTAAATGCCCGACTGCACCAGCGCCGAGGGTGTTTCATGCGGAATGACCGTCGTACGGTGGCGGCGGAATTCGACGATTGCCAGAACCGCCAGCAGGATGCCTGCACCGATCAACAGCCCGCTCAGCAGGTCCGTGAACCAGCCTTCCAGCGAAAGGCCGAACGACAGATAGCGGCCCTGCAACCAAGCCAGTGCCGCAAAGCCCACAAGCCACAGTGGCGGTAAGTCGATACGGCGCATTCGCATCCCTTCGTTGTCGCGACAATCACGGGCAGATTGTCGCTTCCGACTTACGTCCTACCGTTTTCAGGACAGGATGGCAAAACCCCAAGGTGTCGCAACCCGAAATCGGGCTATCGACCCCTGACCACCCGATCATGGACAGTCCAGCGTCGATCCGATACCCCCAGATCGAAGAAGAAAAACCCTAGGGATCCAGCATGACCGATTTCGCCGCCACCAAAGCCATGTTCAACCTGCCGGAAGGAGTTCTGTATCTGGACGGCAATTCGCTGGGCCCTCTGCCCAAGGCGGCGGCCGCAAAGGTGCAGAAAATGCTGACCGAGGAATGGGGCCAGATGCTGATCACCGGGTGGAACAAGGCCGGATGGATGGGTATGCCGACCGACCTGGGCGATCGGATCGGCCGCTTGATCGGCGCCGCGTCCGGCACGGTCGTGGTGGGCGACACGCTGTCGATCAAGGTCTATCAGGCGGTTGCCTCGGCATTGGAGCTGAACCCGGGGCGCAAGGTGGTCCTGTCCGACAATGGCAACTTTCCCTCCGATCTTTACATGGCTGACGGGCTGCTGCGCTCGCTGGGCGAGGAGTACGAGCTGCGGGTCGTGGACCCCCAGGCCGTGGCAGAGCACATTACCGATGAAGTCGCCGTGCTGATGCTGACCGAGGTCGACTATCGCACCGGCCGCATGCATGACATGAAGGCGCTGACCGAGCTGGCCCATGCACGCGGCGTCATCACGGTGTGGGATCTTGCCCACTCTGCCGGGGCCATCCCGGTGGACTTGGCCGGGTGCAACGCCGATTTTGCGGTGGGGTGCACCTACAAATACCTCAACGGTGGTCCGGGCGCCCCCGCCTTCATCTATGTCGCGCCGAAATGGGCCGACACCGCGCGCCCGGCCCTGTCGGGCTGGCTGGGACACGAGGCCCCCTTTGCCTTCGACCTGGACTATCGCCCCGGCGCAGGCATCGAGCGCATGCGCGTCGGCACGCCGCCGGTGATCCAGATGACCGCGCTGGCCGCCGCGATGGATATCTGGGACATGGCCGACATGGATGATGTGCGCGCGAAGTCCATCGCTCTGACCGAACAGTTTATCCAGCAGGTCGAGGCCACCTGCCCCGATCTGGAACTGGCCAGCCCCCGCGACCCCGCAATGCGCGGCAGCCAGGTCTCGTTCCGTTTTGCCGACGGGTACGCGGCGATGCAGGCCCTGATCGCCCGCGGCGTGATCGGGGATTTCCGCGCGCCCGACATCATGCGGTTCGGCTTCACGCCGCTGTATATCGACGAAGGCGACGTGACGCGCGCCGTAGAGGTCCTGGCGGACATCATGCAAAACCGTTTGTGGGACAAACCGGAATACAAGATCCGGCAGCGGGTTACCTGACCTCAAGCCCCGCGCCGATCAGCGCGGTCAGCTGGGCGATGCGCTGCTCGAACTCCTCGGCGTTCGAGGCGGTCATCTTGATCCCCTTCAGCGCGGCGGTGATGGTCCGCGCGGTCTCGGCCGGACCGTCCGGCAGTCGCACTCGACCCGCCGCCAGTTCGCGCTTCAGCCATTCGGCGTAGAGATCCGCCAGCGCCGCCTCACCCTCGGCCACGATGTCGGCAGCGGTGGACTTGCTGGTATCCAGCATTTCAAGCCCATGCGGCGAGGCCAGGATGGCCGCCATCCCGGCGATTTGCGCGTCAATCGCCCGCGCCAGAATTTCCGACACCGTTCCCTCGCCCTGCAACGCCTGCGCCACCGCCGCGATTTTTTCGGCGTAATGCGCCTGCGTCAGGCTGCGAACGATGGCCTCTTTGTTCTTGTAGTGCAGATAGACCGCCGGACGGGACATGCCCGCGCCACGCGCTATGTCGTCCATCGAGGTCTTGCGGAACCCATAGGCGGAAAAGGCCTGAAACGCCGAAGTCAGGATCGCCTTTGCCCGTGTATCATCCAGTTTTTCCGCCATGAATTGACCTCTGACAGTTTCGCGCGAAATTGTCAATTGACGCACTGACATTTTTCATAAATTATGTCACCAACTAGCCACAGCCAAAAGAGGTGCGCCATGGCGACCACGCTGACGATCAACGGCAAGACGCATCAGGTCGATCTTCCAGACGACGTGCCCCTGTTGTGGGTGCTGCGCGATGAGGTGGGCCTGACCGGAACCAAGTTCGGCTGCGGGGTGGCCGCCTGCGGAGCCTGCACGGTGCATATCGATGGCGAAGCCGTCCGCTCGTGCCAAGTCGCCCTGTCGGATGTCTGGGGCGAGGTCACCACGATCGAAGGATTGGGAACGCCCGACAACCTAGCCACGATCCAGCAGGCCTGGGTCGACCACCAGGTCGCGCAATGCGGCTATTGCCAGTCGGGGCAGATCATGCAGGCCGCCGCGCTGCTGGCCGAAAACCCCGCCCCCACGGATGCCGAGATCGACGAGGCGATGCAGGGCAACCTGTGCCGCTGTGGCACCTACCCCCGCATCCGCGCCGCGATCCACGACGCCGCCGCCAAGCTGAAGGAGGCCTGATCCATGGCCAGCATCGGAAAAATCCTGCGCCGCACTTTCCTGATCGGGTCTGCCGCCATCGTCGGCGGCGTGGCCTTCGGCGTTTATTACGTCAATCGCCCCGCCAAGAACCCGCTGAAGCCGGGCGAGGGCGAAGCGGCCCTGAACCCCTTCATCCTGATCGATCAGAATGGCGTGACCCTGTTTGCGCCCCGCGCCGAGATGGGCCAGGGCGTGAAAACCACCTGGGCCGCCCTGATCGCCGAAGAACTGGACGTGGATCTGGATCAGGTCACCGTTCTGCACGGGCCTGCGGCGGCGGCCTATTACAACTCGGCCTTGATCGGCGAGAGCCTGCCCAACAAGGGCTATGACGTCTCGAACTTCCAGCACAACCTGGGAGAGGCCCTGGGCGTGATCGGCAAGGCGCTCAGCCTGCAGGTCACCGGCGGCTCGACCTCGATGAAGGACGGGTTCGAGCGGATGCGCGCGGCCGGCGCCTCGGCCCGCGAAACGTTGAAACAGGCGGCTGCCGACCGGCTGGGCATTGACCGCGACCAGTTGAAAACCGGCTCGGGCCACGTCATCGCGCCTGATGGCAGCAAAATCGCCTATACCGAGCTGGCTGCCGACGTGGCGCAGATGGATCCGATTGAGGCGCCCCTGCGCGACCCGTCTGAATGGCGTTATCTGGGCCGGACCCTGCCGCGTCTTGACATGGTGGAAAAGGCCACCGGCACGGCCCAGTTCGGCGTTGACGTGCGCCTTCCGGGCATGAAATTCGCCAGCGTGCGGATGAACCCCAGGCTCGGCGGTCAGATGTACGGCTTTGACGACAGCGCCGCCCGCGCGATGCCGGGCGTCGAAAAGATCGTCGATCTTGGCAATGGCGTTGCGGTGATTGCCACCAACACCTGGCTGGCAAACCAGGCGGTCGAGGCCATCGACGTCGATTGGGGCGAGGCCCCCTATCCCCCTGAAACCGAAGCCATCTTTACCGAGATCGCCAAGGCCTTCGACGCCGATCCCAACTCGACCATGCGCGATGACGGCGATGTCAGCACCGTTCCCGAAGGCGCAACAGTGATCGAAGCTGAATACACTGTCCCCTACCTGGCCCACGCCACGATGGAACCGATGAACGCCACCGCGCTGTTTACCGGCGACGCCTTGGAACTGTGGTGCGGGAACCAAGCCCCCACGCTGATCCAGTTCCGCGTTGCCAACACCGCGGGTCTGGATACCGAAGCAGTCCAAATCCACACCACCTATCTGGGTGGCGGGTTCGGTCGCCGCGGAGAGTTGGATTTCGGCGAAATCGCAACCAAGGTTGCCATGGCGGTGCCCGGCACTCCGGTCCAGACGACTTGGAGTCGCGAAGAGGATATGCGTCACGACTACTACCGCCCCGGTGCGATGGCGCGGATGCGCGGCGCGGTTCAGGATGGCAAGGCAGTGCTCATCGACGGTGCGGTCGCAGCGCAGTCCTGCACGCAGCAAGCCGTCGAGCGCTACACCGGAATGCCCGGCGCCGGCCCGGACAAGGTGCTGGTCGAAGGGTTCTTCAATCAGCCCTACGCGGTGCCGAACTATCGCATGAGCGGCCACATCGCCGAACTGAAGATCCCTGTAGGTTTCTGGCGCTCGGTCGGCAACAGCCACAACGGCTTCTTCCACGAGACCTTCATCGACGAGATGGCCCATGCCGCCGGACGCGACCCGCTGGAGTTCCGGCTGGAATTGATGCGCGACGAACATGCGCCCTCGGCCGGGTGCCTTGAGGCGGTGCGCGACATGTCCGGCTGGACGGGCAAGACCCCAGATGGCGTGGGGCGCGGCGTGGCCTTCACCTACAGCTTCGGTACCCCGGTCGCGCAGGTGATCGAGGTGGTGGACGAAGACGGCACCATCCGTATCAGCAAGGCCTGGATCGCCTGCGACATGGGGCTGGCGCTGGACCCGGATAACGTAAAGGCGCAGATGTTCGGCGGCATGATGTATGGCCTGTCGGCGGCATGCTATGGCGAAATCACCTTTGCCGACGGCGAGGTCGAGCAGATGAACTTCCACGACTATGACGCGCTGCGCATGCACACCGCGCCGCAGGTCGAGGTTCAGGTTCTGGAAACCAATCGCTTCATGGGTGGAGCGGGCGAACCCGGCACGCCGCCCTCGATGCCGGCGCTGGGCAACGCGCTGTTTGACCTGACCGGCCAGCGCGCCCGATCCCTGCCGCTCAACAAACAGTTCAACCTTCTGGTATGAAATGAAAAAGACCGGCATGATCGCCCTAGCCGGTCTTTTTCAAGCGTGACCGCACAGGGGCTAAAAGTTCACAGAAAGATAGATGGACGCTTCGGTTGAATCGAGATCGGCCTCGAACAGGCTCAGGTATCCGACCGAGGCTTCGAGAAACACGGCATCGCTGGCTTGCGCCCGCACACCCAGACGTGTGGCCCAGGTCAGATCGTCTAATTCAGCCCCCGCCGTTTCAAAACCAAAATTTACCCGGTCTATCCAGTAAGATGCGCTGACTGAAACGTAAGGCGACATGATGGATCTCGAGGTCATGAAGGGCCGACTAATCTCCAACTCGGGTGTCAGGGCACCATACCGCGCGCCGCCGACTTCGCTCATGATGTTCGTGGGACTTCCCGCCAAGCTACCGCTCAGTTCAAATTCCGCGGCCCATAGTCATAGTAGTCAAAGGCAAGGGAGGGGCGCAAAACAAAAGCCCCAGCTTCATACTGGCCGATCGCCTCGAGGTTTGCCCGCCAACGCGAACGATCAAAGCTGCCATCCAGCTGCAACACTGAAACGTCCGTTGTAAACCGGCCATATGTTGCAACGCCGGTCAAAACCCAGGTTTCGCTGGCGCGCCATGAAAAATAGGGGCCCACAGACACCCCACTCACATCCTTCGCAAGCTGACCACTGAAGCCTTGCGTGTTCGTGTTTTCGTATTCGACCTGAAAGCCAAGCACCAAGTCCTCGCGAACAAGCCGATCGATACCCGCTGCGAAATAACTGTCTGAAATATCCGTGTCCCGAAAGCCCCGAGTGTCTTGGGTTTCGGTATAGGTGAAATCAGACTACACGTTCCAGGGGGTGGGCGGCGCCCATTCCCGTCCCGGCGTCAGTGGTGGACCGACGACCGGGTCGCACAGCGCCGGGTCCAGCTTACCCGACGCCTCCTGAACGCATGCAGACCTTGGGTAGTAGTCACGTCGGCCATTGCCACTGCTCGTGCGCGGCACCGCTGTCGTGGCGACACCACCACCGCCCGAGCCGCCGTTGCCGCCACCGTTACCCCCACCCCCGCCCGGCAAGGTCCAATCACGTTTCTGGTTTTGCGTATCAATCAGGCAGTCATTGCCATTTGGCGCACCACCTTGCTTAAAAGCCGGTGAACGCCACCGCTACCATTGGAGACAAAGGGCGAAAGCGAAAGATGAACACCCTTCCGCGAACTGCTCCACGTGTCGACCGTCGAATTGCCTTGGGCGGCTTCCAGTCGGAAATTTCCCTGCCCCGTTGCAGACAACCAAACCGAAGAGGCAGAGTCCCGGGTTCGTCCAATATAAACCAAATCGCCCAAAGAACCGCATTGTTGCGCAAACGCTTCCGACGACAAGACTGCCGCCGTGAACATCGGCACCACCCAGCGTCCTACCGGGAAGGCAAATTGTCCAAGGTTTGACATCGGTAAATTCCCTCAAAACCGCCGCCTGCGCCGAAACAGGGCTGACGTCAGCAACAGCCTGCTGTTGCATCAAGGAATTCGCAACGCCCATGGGGTCGCTTACCAAAATACTCCTGACACCATGCCCAAATAACAACAGCTGGCGGACAACCGTCGCCTAGCACGAGCCCGGAAGGCAATCAGGCCGTCATTTGATAGGGTGCAGCCTTGTTTCCCCGAGCCCAGGCCCGAACGGCGTCGCCGAAGGCCTGAAACAGGGGCCGCGACACCGGGTCATTGGCGGCATCCCATTCCGGGTGCCATTGCACCGACAGGGTAAACCCGGGCGCATCTTGGATATAGATCGCCTCGGGCGTACCATCCGGCGCGTGGCCGTCGATCACCACGCCCTTGCCCACCGTCTTGATGCCCTGCCCATGCAGCGTATTGGTCATCACCTCACTGGCGCCGAACAGTCGGTGAAAAACCCCGCCCTCCGTCAGCTTGACCACATGGCGCAGGGCGAATTTCTCTTCCAGCGTGCCATCGGGCGGCATGCGGTGGTTCATCCGGCCGGGCAGATCGCGGATTTCCGGGTACAAAGTGCCGCCCATGGCCACGTTGACCTCTTGGAACCCTCGGCAGATGCCCAGAAAGGGTTGGCCGCGTTCCACGCAAGCCCGCACCAGCGGCAGGGTGATTGCATCACGCGCCCGGTCGAATTCACCATGCGCGTCAGTTGCCGGCTCGCCGTATTCCTCGGGGTGAACGTTAGGGCGGCCACCGGTCAGCAGGAAACCGTCGCAAACCTCAAGCAGCTCGGCCACGTCGACATAGCGCGGGTCCGCCGGGATCAGCAGCGGCAGACAGTTCGAAACATTCGCGACCGCGTCCGAATTCATCGTTCCACCGGCATGGGTGGGATACTGGTCGTTCATCAGATAAGAATTGCCGATGATGCCAACGACGGGTCGGGACATTCCGCTACCTTGCTGTTTTACATGCACTGGTCGGAAATTATCCGCCCCTTCAGTAACGTGCAAGAAAACACGCCCTGCACCATGGCGCAAGGACGTGTTCAGATACGCACATATCGTTTCCGATTTCCGCAGAGCGCTGGACGGATTTCCCGAACGATCTGCCGCGTGCGTGACGGCAGCACCAACCGATCAGGTCTCGCCGGTCAGCCCAGCGGCATCGATCCCGGCCATGGCTGCAACCACGTCGTTGTCCGAGGTGTCGCCGGTGACGCCGACGGCCCCGATCACAGCGCCCTTGCGGTCGCGCAACAGCACACCGCCCGGCACCGGCACGACCTGACCGCCATAGACCCCATTCACCGCGGCCATGAAATAGGCCTGCGCCTCGGCCCGCTGCATCTGGGCGGTGCCTGCCATGCCCAGCATGACCGATCCATAGGCCTTGCCATGGGCAATCGCGAACCGGCCGGGGGCCGCGCCGTCCTCGCGCTCGAAGGCGATGACATGGCCGCCAGCGTCCAGCACCACCACCGACAGGGGTTTCAGGTCCATCTCGCGCCCTTTCTCAAGGGTTTTGCGAATGATGGTGCGGGCCTTTCTGAGTGAAACCGACATGATCTTGTCCTCTGTCTGCGGTGGTCTGTCCCGGTTCTAGCCCTGACGGGCCTTCAGTTCCAGCCGTCGCGCATGCAGGACCGGCTCGGTATAGCCCGAGGGCTGCACCCGCCCCTTGAACACCAGGTCGCAGGCGGCCTGGAAGGCGATGCCGTCGTAACCCGGTGCCATGGGCAGATAGGCCGGGTCGTCCGCGTTCTGACGGTCAACCACTGCGGCCATCTTCTTCATCGCGGCCATCACATGATCGGCGCTGATCACGTCATGATGCAGCCAGTTGGCCAGCGCCTGGCTCGAGATCCGGCAGGTGGCGCGATCCTCCATCAGACCCACGTCGTTGATATCGGGCACCTTCGAGCAGCCGACGCCCTGATCGACCCAGCGTACGACGTATCCCAGGATGCCCTGTGCGTTGTTCTCGATCTCGCGGGTGATCTCGTCGTCGCTGAGGTTGCGGCCGCCAAGCAGCGGGATGGTCAGCAGATCGTCCAGCGTGCCGCGCGGGCCTCCGGCGGCGATCTCGTCCTGACGGGCCAAGACGTCCACCTTGTGGTAATGGGTCGCGTGCAGGGTCGCTGCGGTGGGCGACGGAACCCAGGCGCAGGTCGCACCGGCCATGGGGTGGCCGATCTTGGCCTCAAGCATCTCGCCCATCCGGTCGGGCATGGCCCACATGCCCTTGCCGATCTGCGCCCGCCCCTTCAGGCCACAGGCCAGCCCGATATCGACATTGCGATCCTCGTAGGACTGGATCCATGGCGTATTCTTCATGTCGCCCTTGGGCAGCATCGGCCCGGCCTCCATCGAGGTATGGATTTCATCCCCCGTCCGGTCGAGGAATCCGGTATTGATGAAGGCCACCCGCGATTTCGCGGCGCGGATGCATTCCTTGAGGTTTACCGAAGTCCGGCGTTCCTCATCCATGATGCCCAGTTTCACGGTGTTGCGCGGCAGGCCCAGAATGTCCTCTACCATGTCGAAGATCCGGACCGAAAACGCCACCTCTTCGGGTCCGTGCATCTTGGGCTTGACCACATAGACCGAACCGTGGACCGAGTTGCCGCCATCACGCTGCAGGTCGTGCATCGCGATCAGCGTGGTGCACAGAGCGTCCATCAGTCCCTCGCCGATTTCGTTGCCCTCGGCGTCCAGCACGGCGGGGTTGGTCATCAGGTGGCCCACATTGCGCACCAGCATCAGCGATCGGCCCTTCAGGCTACCGGCCGATCCGTCGGGCCGGGTAAAGGCGATGTCCTCGGACAGTTTGCGGGTAAATGTCCGGCCGCCCTTCGTGACCTCTTCGGTCAGATCGCCTTTCATCAGGCCCAGCCAGTTGCCATAGGCCACGACCTTGTCCTCGGCATCGACGCAAGCCACCGAATCTTCGCAGTCCATGATGGTGGACAGGGCCGACTCCAGGCGCACATCGGAAATGCCCGCCGGGTCCGAGGCCCCAATGGTGCTGGACGGGTCGATCATGATCTGGATGTGCAGGCCGTTATTCCTCAGCAGTAAGAAGTCCGGGGCCTCGGCTCGGCCGCCGAAGCCCACGAATTTCCCGGGCTCGGCCAGCGCCGGAACCAATGCGCCGCCTTCGACCTTCAGACCGGATACATCGGCCCAGCTGCCTTGGGCAAGCGGTGCTGCCTCGTCCAGAAACGCCTTGGCCCAGGCGATGACCCGCGCACCGCGGGCCGCGTCATAGCCGCTCCCTTGCGGCAGGTCGCCCATTGCGTCGGTGCCATAGAGCGCGTCATACAGGCTGCCCCAGCGGGCGTTGGCCGCGTTCAGGGCAAAACGCGCATTGGTGATCGGCACCACCAGCTGCGGGCCGGGCGTCGCGGCGATCTCGGGGTCGACATTCGCCGTGTCGATCTGGAAATCGGGGCCTTCATCCAGCAGATAGCCGATTTCGCGCAGAAAGGCTTGGTACTCGGCCATGTCGATGGGTTGCCCCTTGCGGGCCAGGTGCCATGCGTCGATCCGGCTTTGGATCTCGGCGCGCTTGTCCAGCAATTCGCGGTTCTGCGGCCCCAACTCGGCCACCATCCGCGCGAGGCCCGCCCAGAACGCATCGGGGGCCACCCCGGTTCCCGGCAGCGCCTGCTGCTCAATGAATTCGGCCAGAACCGTGTCTACGTTCAGCCCGTGCCGGTCTTGTCTGCCGCTCATGAATCGAATCTCCCGCCCTGTCGTAACATTGGTCTAGTTCACCAAATAAGCCGAGCGTTTCCGATAGGCAACTTCTGCGTTCAATTTTTGGTAAAATTTTTTTACCAAAAATCGACATCCCCGGGCCACCCGTGGCTTCGATCGCCTTGCAGCCAATTCATGATCCACCTAACTTCGCGCCCAACATCCATACACCAGAGGCCCCCGATGCGTGACGCCGCCCCCACAACGATTTACCTCAAGGACTACTCGCCGTTCGGTTACATCGTCGACAGCGTTCACCTGATCTTCGATCTGGCGCCGAATGCAACGCGCGTGACATCGCGCATCGCGTTCCGCCCCAATCCGCAGGCCACCGACCGCACGTTCTTTTTGCATGGTGAAGAGCTGAAGCTGATCCGCGCCAGTATCGACGGCACCCCGATCACCCCCGATGTCACCGAAAAGGGCCTGACCGCAAGCGTCCCCGACGCGCCGTTCATCTGGGAGGCCGAGGTCGAGATCGACCCCGGCAACAACACCGCGCTCGAAGGGCTGTACATGTCCAACGGCATGTATTGCACCCAGTGCGAGGCCGAGGGATTCCGCAAGATCACCTTCTACCCCGACCGGCCCGACGTGATGTCCACCTTCACCGTTCGCATCAACGGTGACCTGCCGGTGCTGCTGTCCAACGGCAACCCGACGGGCAAGGGCGAAGGCTGGGCCGAATGGACCGACCCCTGGCCCAAGCCCGCCTATCTGTTCGCTCTGGTCGCCGGAGACCTGGTTGCCCATTCCGACAGCTTCACCACCAATTCGGGCCGGCATGTGGATCTGAACCTCTGGGTCCGCCCCGGGGATGAGGGCAAATGCGCCTTTGGCATGGACGCGCTGAAGCGGTCAATGAAATGGGACGAGGACGTCTATGGCCGCGAATACGATCTGGACGTGTTCAACATCGTCGCCGTGGATGACTTCAACATGGGCGCGATGGAGAACAAGGGGCTGAACATCTTCAACTCGTCTGCGGTGCTGGCCAGCCCTGAAACCTCGACCGATGCCAATTTCGAACGGATCGAGGCGATCATCGCGCATGAGTATTTCCACAACTGGACCGGCAACCGCATCACCTGCCGCGACTGGTTCCAGCTGTGCCTGAAAGAGGGGCTGACCGTGTTCCGCGACGCGCAGTTCACCTCTGACATGCGCTCGGCCCCGGTCAAGCGCATCCATGACGTGATCGACCTGCGCGCGCGCCAGTTCCCCGAGGACAACGGGCCGCTATCGCACCCCGTGCGCCCCGAGAGCTTTCAGGAGATCAACAACTTCTACACCGCGACCGTCTATGAAAAAGGCGCCGAGGTGATCGGCATGCTGAAAACGCTGGTGGGGGACGAGGCCTATTCCAAGGCGCTGGACCTGTATTTTGAACGCCACGACGGGCAGGCCTGTACGATCGAGGACTGGCTGAAAGTGTTCGAGGACACGACCGGCCGCGACCTGACCCAGTTCAAGCGGTGGTACAGCCAGTCCGGCACGCCCCGGGTGAGAGTCGAGGAGGTTTGGGCCGACGGCACCTATACCCTGACCCTGTCCCAGAGCACCCCACCCACGCCCGGCCAACCCGAGAAGCTGCCGCAGGTGATCCCCGTGGCCGTGGGCCTGCTGGGTCCCAATGGCAGCGAGGTGCGCGGCACCGAGGTGTTGGAACTGACCGAAGTGCGCCAGAGCTTCACCTTCGATGGGCTGGCCACGCGGCCCGTCGCCTCGATCCTGCGGGGGTTCTCGGCGCCGGTGATCCTGGAGCATGACCGACCCAACGCCGAACGCGCGTTTTTGCTGGCCCATGACACCGATCCGTTCAACCGGTGGGAGGCCGGACGGACGCTGGCGCAGGACACCTTGCTGCGCATGATCACACAGGACGCGGCCCCCGATGCCGAATATCTGGATGGCTTGCTGGCCGTTCTGCGCGACGCCGATCTGGACCCGGCCTATCGTGCACTGATGCTGGGTCTGCCGACGCAATCCGAACTGGCCGCCGCGCTGCACGAACAGGGCAAAACGCCCGACCCGATGGCGATCTGGCGCGCGGTCGAGACCCTACGACAAGCCACCGCCCAACATATGCAGGACCTGTTGCCCCGCCTGCACTCCGAGGCGCTGGTGGACGGCCCCTATTCGCCCGATGCCGAACAGGCTGGAAAGCGCGCATTGGGCAGCGCCGCGCTGGCGCTGACCACCCGGCTGGACGGCGGCGCCATGGCGGCCGAGGTCTATGCCAAGGCCGACAACATGACCCTGCAGCTCAGCGCCCTGTCTTGCCTGCTGCGGGCCGGCAAAGGTCAGGCGGAACTGGCGGCATTCTACGACCAGTGGCACCACGACCGGCTGGTTCTGGACAAATGGTTCGGGCTTCAAGCCTCGCTGGCCGCACCGGACGATGCGCCGCGGATCGCCCGCGCCCTGTCCGAGCATCCCGATTTCAACTGGAAGAACCCCAATCGGTTCCGTGCGCTGATGGGTGGACTGGCAATGAACCACGCCGGGTTCCACCATGCCAGCGGCGCGTCCTACGCCTTGCTGGCCGACTGGCTGATCCGGCTGGACCCGGTCAACCCGCAGACCACTGCGCGCATGTGCACCGCCTTCCAGACCTGGAAACGCTATGACGCCGACCGTCAGGACCTGATCCGCGCCCACCTGACTCGCATCGCCGAAACCCCGAACCTGTCGCGCGACACGACCGAGATGATCTCGCGCATCCTCGAGGCATGACGGCGCCCGAAGGCTCTGGGTTCCGCTTTACCCGCCACAACCGGTCGCCCCGCAGCATCGCCATTCTGGCCGCTGTCTATGCGGGGCTGCTGGCACTTGTGCTGATTTTCGACGCGGCTTGGTGGCTGATTGGGTTGCTGGCGCTGGGCACCCTGCCCGCGCTGTGGGACGTGCTGCGCGACACCGATGCCGGGCTGAACCTGGGGCCTGCAAAACTGCGCTGGCATTCGGGCGCACGGCAGGGCGAGATCGACCTGACCGAGATCGACTTCTTCCGCTTCGACACACGCTGGGACTTTTCGGTGCGCGTTTCGATGGTGCTGACCAACGGCAAGCGGTTGCGCCTGCCGGACGAGGCCCTTCCGCCGCACAAACAGCTTGAACAGGCGCTGCAACAGGCCGGTTTCCGGGTCGACCGGCATCATTTCACGGTTTTCTGAAACGATACCGCTGTTTCCAGGCCCATTGAACCTGATCCATCGCCGTTTTTGCGCACCTGCGCCCGACATCTTGAATTTTGCACATTTCCCCAGCAGACTGGGACTTGGTTTTTTACGAGTTTCAAATAGTCCGAGTGTTCCTCATGTTCCGGTCTTTCAGGGCGGGGCTTGCGCCCCTCAAAGGATTTCTCCAATCTACGCCGCATCAGCGCGTCGCGCAGGTCGATCCCGCTGCGGACTGCCTGCACCATGTCGGCCGGCTGAACATTCCCGTCGCGCAGACTGACGTGCCAACCGGACAGGATCGGATCGATCGGGGCCGCCATCTGGCCCGCCAGGATCGCTGGGCCGAGCTGTCCGCCGAAATCCGAACGGCCGACCAAACCCGCGCCACGGCACCCGACGGGGCTCCCGTGGCAGACCTGTTGGCCTTCGGCGCACGTTCGGATGTGGTTCTGGCGGTTGAACATGCGTTATCCGACGGCAAGGCATTTGCCGAGTATGATGTGCTGGCCGGAATTTCGGAACTGGAAGGCGTGATGCAGGACCACCCCGGCGACCCGATCATCGCGCTGATCGTAGCCCTGGCCCATATCGATCTTGCATGGGCATGGCGGGGGACCGCACAGGTTTCAACGCTTCCACCGTTGAACCGGGCCCGCTGCGCGGCACATTTCGATCGCGCCGGTGCCATCCTGTCGCGATGGCGGCCAGCAACAGCCGACAGCCCGATCATGGCTGCGGCCGACTGTGCCCTGCTGGGCGGGCAACCGGCCGGCACCCGACGCGTCGCGGACCGGTATGAACGGTTGATCGCGCTGGATCCGTACAACCCCCGGCACATGCGCGCGATGGGCTGCCATCTGCTGCCCCGCTGGTTTGGCAGCTACGAGGAACTGGAGTTGCGGGCCCTGCGCGCCGCAGCCAACACACAATCAATCTGGGGCGCGGGCGGATACGCCTGGGTCCAGTTCGACGCCATCGCGATGGACGAGATCGCCTGTGCCCGCCTGGACACCGACTATTTCCTGCAGGGCCTGTCCGACATCGTCGCCCGCAGGCCCGACCAGCAGACGGTCAACCTGCTGGCGTCCTATTGCGCCCTGATCATGCAAAGTGGCAAATGTCTGAACGAACAGGCCGCTCTGGTGCGCAGCCGCATCGCCGACGCCGCCCAATGGTTGATCCGCGACCACCTGACCGAGTTGCACCCGCTGATCTGGGCGCACGCGGCGAACGGGTTCAACAACTCGGTCCGAGTGCAATCGCCCGAACGGTACGCCGCGCGAGGACACCGCGCCGCCCTGCACGCCATCAGCGACCTGTTCAGCGACGAGCTGCGCGACGGGACTGTCGTGACCTTCACACCCTCGGGCCTGCAGTTGAACACCCCCTGAGATTCGCGCTCCCCGCGCCTTTGCCCCTTGCCCCTTGGACGGTCCGGGCCTAATACGCAGGCCTAGACTTCTGCGGAAATGAGGCGCGCCATGCTCGACTTGACCTATGAACTGCCCAAACCCAAGACCATCGCCGGTGCCAAGCACGACTGGGAACTGGTGATCGGGATGGAGGTGCACGCGCAGGTCTCGTCCAATGCCAAGCTGTTCTCGGGGGCATCGACCAAATTCGGGGCCGAGCCGAACTCGAACGTGTCCTTCGTGGATGCGGCCATGCCGGGCATGCTGCCGGTGATCAACGAATTTTGCGTGGCCCAGGCCGTGCGCACCGGCTTGGGCCTGAAGGCGCAGATCAACCTGAAATCGGCCTTTGACCGCAAGAACTATTTCTACCCTGACCTGCCGCAGGGCTACCAGATCAGCCAGCTGTATCACCCGATCGTGGGCGAAGGCGAAGTGCTGGTCGAGATGGGCGACGGCACCGCGCGCAAGGTGCGGATCGAGCGTATCCACATGGAGCAGGACGCGGGCAAGTCGATCCACGACATGGATCCGAACATGTCCTTCGTCGACCTCAACCGCACCGGCGTCTGCCTGATGGAGATCGTCAGCCGCCCCGACATCCGCGGGCCGGAAGAGGCCGCCGCCTATATCGCGAAGCTGCGCCAGATCATGCGCTATCTGGGCACCTGCGACGGCAACATGCAGAACGGCAACCTGCGGGCCGACGTGAACGTGTCGATCTGCCGCCCCGGCGACTATGAGAAATACATGGAAACGCAGGACTTTTCGTACCTGGGCACGCGTTGCGAGATCAAGAACATGAACTCGATGCGCTTCATCCAGCAAGCCATCGAGGTCGAGGCGCGTCGCCAGATCGCCATCGTCGAGGCCGGCGGCAAGGTCGAGCAGGAAACCCGCCTGTATGATCCCGACAAGGGCGAGACGCGCTCGATGCGGTCCAAGGAAGAGGCGCATGACTATCGCTACTTCCCCGATCCCGACCTGCTGCCGCTGGAAATCGAGCAGACCTGGGTCGATGACATCGCCGCCAAGCTGCCCGAGCTGCCGGACGAGAAAAAGGCCCGTTTCATCAACGATTTTGGCCTGACCGACTATGACGCATCAGTGCTGACCGCCGAGGTTGAATCGGCGGTGTACTTCGAAGAGGTCGCCAAGGGCCGCAACGGCAAGCTGGCCGCGAACTGGGTCATCAACGAGCTGTTTGGCCGCCTGAAGAAAGACGACCGCGACATCACCGACTCGCCGGTTTCGCCCGCACAGCTGGGTGGAATCATCGACCTGATCGCCTCGGACGCCATCTCGGGCAAGATCGCCAAGGAGCTGTTCGAGATCGTTTATACAGAAGGCGGCGACCCGGCGCAGATCGTCGAAGAGCGCGGCATGAAGCAGGTGACGGACACCGGTGCCATCGAGGCTGCGCTGGACGAGATCATCGCCGCCAACCCGGCCCAGGTCGAGAAGGCCAAGGTGAACCCGAAACTGGCCGGTTGGTTCGTCGGACAGGTGATGAAGGCCACCGGCGGCAAGGCCAACCCCAAGGCAGTCAACCAGTTGGTTGCGCAGAAGCTGGGCCAATAAGGGCTTTCGGTTTGTACAGGCCGGGCAACTGGGTTTGTCCGGTTTGTAGTCAACAGTCTTGCAAACACGGGCCCGGCTCGATTGAACGAAAGCTACCCGTTGCCGAACGGTTCTTGATCGTGGCATCGCCTTCGGCGCTGATAGGCGACGAAAACCGTCGGTCAGGGCGGTCATTGTTGGCGATCTATGATTCTCGCTGCAACAAGAATGACGCTGGCTGCTGCGGAAACATCCCTACAGAATAAAATCCGTCTGGTTCAGATCGAAGATACCAGTCAATTGAACTTGGAAATCGGCAGAGCCATCCCCATCGATATCCGCGCTCACGACTGTAACTCCGCTTGTCGTGTTTTTGACGAAACGCAATTCACCTTCGGTGCCAGAGAACGCGGCTTCTCCAATAAACGTAAAAGCCTGATCCAAAGGTTGCGACGTTGCATCGATAGCGGAAACATCAATAACATCTTCCCCTTGAACGAAATCTGTAACGACGTCCCGTTTCGTTCCTCCAACACGCGACTCGGAAACAGCTTTGAATACGAACTGGTCCGCACCGGCACCTCCGGCAAGGATGTCACGACCGGCACCGCCCTGCAGGATGTCGTCTCCCGAACCCCCAGCTAGGTTGTCGTTACCAGATCCACCAATGAGAGTATCATTGTCGCCGCCGCCTCTCAAAATATCCGCGGCGCTCCCGCCGTTCAGAATGTCGTTGCCGGCACCGCCATAAACTCGGTCGCTGCCGCCGCCACCGATCAGTACGTCGTCGCCACTGCCGCCAGAAAGGACATCGTTCCCGGACTGTCCGACGAGTTTGTCCACTCCAGCCTGACCAATTAGTCTGTCATTGCCTTGGTTGCCAAAAACGGTGTCGTTTCCTAGTCCACCTCGGACGACATCGTTACCACTTCCGGCCCACACCGTGTCGTCTCCATCCCGAGCGTTGACGATGTCATTTCCGGCAAATGACTTAATACTATCAGCAAACAACGAACCGGTTAGGCTATCGCTTTTTGCAAGAACAATTGCTGCCGCTTTTTGAAAGTTCGCTTGTATCTGGATTGCATTGTACAGCGCTGCGGCACTCGCGCCAATTCCAGTCACAGTGTATAGTTTCTGACCACCCGCAAACTCGGTGATCTTGTTCATGGTTCCGGACACGCGCCCTGCCGCATCATACCTGAAACTGCCTTCGTAGATCGTTTTCCGAAACCCATCCGAAATAACGATCCTCCCCGAGTTTGCGACCTGCACAAAACCAAACCATACAGATGTGTTCGGTATGTCAACGCCGCGATACGCAATCGCTCGAGCCATAACACCCCCCCAAACTAATTAACCCAACGTCAATTAGTAGACGCGTGTCAGGCGAGTATGTCAATCAATGCACCTTTACCGAGTATCCAAATGGAAAAATCTGCCTATATAGTGCGGTCGTCATACAAGTGGTGCTATGGCGTTTGGGGAACACGCTGCTATAACCCCTTCAACAATTTTGAGGTTGTGTATGCAGCGTTACGAATACAAGGTCGTCCCGGCCCCCAAGAAAGGCACCAAGGCCAAAGGGGTCAAAACGCCCGAGGGCCGGTTTGCCGTCACCATCGAGCAGCTATTGAATGAGATGGGCGCGGAAGGTTGGGAATATCAGAGCGCCGAACTGCTGCCCAGCGAAGAGCGGGTCGGACTGACCGGCAGCACCACGAACTGGCGCAATGTTCTGGTGTTCCGGCGGGCGGTCGAGACCGAAGTGCCGGCCGATGAAGCCGAGGCCTTTCTGACCCCGCCCGAACAGGACGATACTCCCTTGGCGCGTCCGGTTCCCGGCCCCGACGCACCGGCCCCGATCGCGCAGGATAATGACGACCCGCCGCTGACGTCGAAGCCGGACAAAGACACCCCCGAGGCCAAGCCGGACGAGGCCGAAAAAGATACCCGGGGCAACTGAACCATTACCGCCACACCGCCTGGCTGGATGCACGGATTTCGAGCATGCGCCAGTTGCTTGCCAGCGCTCTGATCGCCTTCCGCCGGCCGTGGCGCAATCAGTCGCCAATGTCCAGCGCCAGCGCGTGGATGCGCGGCACGACGTCTCCTAGCGCTTTGTGCACGGCACGATGGCGGGCCACACGGGACTGACCGGCAAAGGCCGCGGCGCGGATGCGGACGTTGAAATGGCTTTCGCCGCCTTCGCGAAACCCGGCATGGCCGCGATGGCTTTCGCTGTCGTCCACGACCTCAAGCTCATAGGGGTCGAAAGCCGCCTGCAGGCGGGTGCGAATTTCCTCGGTCATGGTCATTTTCGTGCTCGTGGACAAATAATTTGCCGCGCCCCTCTTCTACTTTCGGTCACTTAGATTAAACTGCTGCCTCCGAGTCGAAAAGACGCGTTCGTGAGGATGAGCACATGGTAAAACCTGATCCCTTCGGTTTCGACATCTCGGTGTCCAGTGCCAAGAAGAAAAACCCGCGCGGCCGCCGGGGCATGTCGGGCGCATCCGAAACATCGACCCGCGTCTGCGATCACGAAGGCTGTAACGAACCGGGGAAATACCGCGCGCCCAAGGCGCCCGACGTGCTGGATGACTATTTCTGGTTCTGCCAGCAGCACGTGCGCGAGTATAACCAGAAGTGGAATTTCTTCGACGGAACGACCGAGGCCGAGCTGAACGCGCAGCGGTCCAAGGACAAGGTGTGGGAGCGCGAGACCAAACCGATGGGCGACCCTGAGGCGCGCGCCTGGGCCCGCCTTGGCATCGAGGACCCGCATCAGGTGCTGGGCGAGAAGGCCACCAAGAACCGGGGCCGCGAAGCCACGGGCCGCCGCTTGCCGCCCACCGAACGCCGGGCGATCGAGATCCTCGAAGCCAAGGACACCTGGACCAAGGCCGAAGTGCGCAAGGCCTACAAGAAGCTGATCAAGGTGCTGCATCCCGACATGAACGGCGGCGACCGAAGTCAGGAAGAACAATTGCAGGAAGTGGTCTGGGCCTGGGACCAGATCAAGGACAGCCGCAATTTCAAGTAAAGCCTCAGCCTTTCAATGAAAAAAGGGCGCCCGATTGGGCGCCCTTCATGTTTTCTGTGAATTGGGTCAGCCGCCCTGATTGGTCTGCAACGTCTGCAGAACCTGATCGATCGAGAAGCTGGCAGGTTCCTGACGCGGCGGGTAGTCCTTGAAGGTTTCGAGGAACTGAGCCACGAAAGCCTGAGCCGGCACCAGAGCAAAGGCGCGCTCGAGCCGCCATTGCGAGTAGCCGATGGACTCGTGCTCGGCCCGTTCGAACGGGTCCGAATACAGGTTTATGAGCTTGGGCAACCGCAGGAAGGTCAGCGGTTCCTGCCAAACATCGAACCCATGTGCCCGCTGTTCGGCGAACACGACCTTCCACGGCCCGTACCGCAGGTTCACCAGGTCACCGCCATCCGAAAAATAGAGAAACTCCTTGCGCGGGCCTTCTTCGGTCTCGCCTTTGAAGTATGGCAGGAAGTTGTAGCCGTCCAGGTGCACCGGCTCGTTGCCTTCACCAAAGGGTGCTTCGGTCAGCATGACCTCTTTCATGTCGGCATCCCCCAGCGCGGCCATGAACGTCGGGAACCAGTCCAGGTGACTGATGATCTGGTTCGACTTGCGCCCCGGTTCGATCACACCCGGCCATTTCAACAGCAGCGGAACGCGATAGCCGCCTTCCCAGTTGTCGTTCTTTTCACCCCGGAACGGAGTGGTACCGCCATCGGGCCAGCTGAAGACCTCGGCGCCGTTGTCGGTGGAATACATCACCACCGTGTTGTCAGCGATGCCCAGCTCGTCGAGCCTGTCCAGCATCTGGCCGACCATCTTGTCATGCTCAACCATGCCATCAGGGTAGACCCCCAGCCCGGTCACGCCCTGGCTTTCCTCTTTGAGGTGCGTGAAAATGTGCATACGCGTCGTATTGTACCACAAAAAGAACGGCTTATCCTGTTCAACCGCCCGGTCGATGAAGTCGAGCGCACCGGCGGTCACCTCTTCGTCGATGGTTTCCATCCGCTTGCGTGTCAGCGGGCCGGTATCCTCGATATTGCCGTCGGCGCTGGACTTGATGACGCCGCGTGGGCCGAATTGCTCGCGGAAGGCGGGATCCTTGGGATAATCGACATTCTCGGGCTCTTCTTCCGCGTTCAGGTGGTAGAGATTGCCGAAGAATTCATCGAAACCGTGGTTGGTGGGCAGGTGTTCATCCAGGTCGCCCAGATGGTTTTTGCCATATTGACCCGTCATGTAGCCCTTGGACTTCATGTATTCGGCAATGGTGGGGTCCTTTTCGCTGATCCCCTCTTTGGCGCCCGGCAACCCGACCTTGAGAAGCCCGGTCCGGAAACCGGACTGGCCGGTCACGAAGCTGGCCCGCCCTGCCGTGCAGGACTGTTCCCCGTAGGCATGGGTGAACAACATGCCTTCGTTTGCAATCCGGTCGATGTTGGGCGTTTCGTAGCCCATCATGCCTTGGTTATAAGCGCTAACGTTCCAGTACCCGATGTCATCGCCCCAGATGATGAGAAAATTCATAGGCTTGTCCTGGGCCGCAGCCGGCAGCGCCAGACTGACCCCCAAAACTGCGCCGGCAAAGCGCCGCTTCCAATTCAAGGTTCTCAAGTTCTCACTCCCTTAATTCAAATGTTCAAGCAAAGTGGATTCCACGGCCGTTCGTTGTCCGGGCGGCACTGAAACCTCTGCAAGCATACCGCGAAGCGCGCACGTTGGCATTAATTTTGGTTTTTTTGTCGGGACAGGTCTGGCCGACCTACTGGATCAGCGCTTTTCCCGCCACCGAGGCTTCGCGCCTTTTGAGGCAGGGCAACCGGGTCCGCAACGCGGCTGTAGGGGTTGGGTGGGCCAGTTCAGGGAACAAGGCCAGCAGCTCGGCCGCCACCCCTGTCCCAAACGCCTGAAGCACCATATCGCCGGGATAAAGGCTTTCGGTCGGCAACCCGTTCGAGATCAGAACGGCGTGGCGCGGACAGGCGATGTGGTAATAGGTGACCGGCGATTTGGGCAGGGTCCGGCGAATGGTCCCATCGTTGACCAGATGGACCGCCGCCGCAAAAACCCGAGCTTCGCCGAACAGAAGCTCGGCCATCCACCCTTCGAGCACGATGCGATGCTGCGGTGAGACGTAGAGATCGCGCGACGGCCTGCCGGGCCCCAAAGCGTCCTTGCCTATGCAGATCGGTCTGAAATTCGGGCTCAGTTCCAGCTGGTTTGCTGACAGTGTTCGTTGCCCGATCCAGAGGATCGGCAGCAATTCTCCACGTGAGGTGCGCACGAGATCGCCAACGGCAAGATCTTCGACTGGGCGTGGTCCGTGCGCGGTCTCGATCAGGGTTCCGGCAACGAAACAGGGCACGACACCAGCAGGGAGGTTCACGGTCACGCCAAGGCTTGCATTGTTCCCGTTTCCGGGGCGGCCGGTGGTCGCGTCGATCCGAAGCGACAGCGATGTACCCGAAGGAATGTCGACCCCCGGTGTCAAGTCGATGGTCAACAAACCGTTGGCGTCGATGGAAACGGAATAATCGGACGGATCCAATGGCCCGTCACCAAGCACTGTGACGCTCCAGGAAACAGATCGTGAGGCATTGTAATCGACGGCAAACGTATCGGCTCCCGACGGGAAATTAATGACCGACGGGCCAGAAATGACCAATGACACGGCGAAACCTCGCTAACAAACGCACATACTGCACGATATTCCTTTTGACGAGTCAACAAATAGCGCCACGCCGCCGCTGCACGGTGCAGATTTCCGGGTTCGCGATGCAGCCGCGAAGGCCGCCGAAGGCAATCGCCCGGTTCTCTTTCGGCAAACTCGGCTTTCCCTTGCCCTTGCCCGCAATATGTTGCACCACACACGGGCTCGACCCCGGTGAACGGGCCAAGGAATGAGGACAAAGCGCATGGCTGACGGATCAATCGACATAAACGCAAAACCGACCGAAGAGATCTCGGTCCGGGACGTGTTCGGTATTGACACGAACATGGTCGTCAAGGGCTTTGCCGAGCAAAGCGACCGTGTGCCGGCGATCGATCCGACCTACAAGTTCGACCCCGAGACGACGCTGGCCATTCTGGCCGGTTTCTCGCACAACCGGCGGGTAATGATCCAGGGTTATCATGGGACCGGCAAATCGACCCATATCGAACAGGTCGCCGCGCGTCTGAACTGGCCTGCAGTTCGCGTCAACCTGGACAGCCACATCAGCCGAATCGACCTAATCGGAAAGGATGCGATCAAGCTGCGCGACGGCAAACAGGTGACCGAGTTCCACGAGGGCATCCTGCCATGGGCGCTGCGCAACCCGGTGGCCATCGTGTTCGATGAATACGACGCCGGCCGCGCCGACGTGATGTTCGTGATCCAGCGGGTTCTGGAGCATGACGGCAAGCTGACCTTGCTGGACCAGAACGAAATCATCACACCGAACCCCTATTTCCGCCTGTTCGCCACCGCCAACACCGTGGGTTTGGGCGACACCACCGGCCTGTATCACGGCGTGCAGCAGATCAACCAGGCGCAGATGGACCGATGGTCGCTGGTAGCGACGCTGAACTATCTAAGTCACGATGCCGAGGTGATGATCGTGCTGTCCAAGGCGCCGCATTACAACACCGAGAAGGGCCGCAAGACCGTCAGCCAGATGGTCACCGTGGCCGACCTGACCCGGACCGCTTTCATGAATGGCGATCTGTCCACGGTCATGAGCCCGCGCACCGTGATCAACTGGGCCCAGAATGCCGAGATCTTCCGCGACGTGGGCTATGCTTTCCGCCTGTCGTTCCTGAACAAGTGCGACGAGTTGGAGCGCGAGACGGTTGCCGAGTTCTATCAGCGGTGTTTTGATGAGGAACTGCCGGAAAGCGCCGCAAGCGTCAGCTTGGGGTAATGCTGGATTTGCGCCCGTGCCGGGCGCAATGCCTCCGGCGGGGATATTTTGGGCCAGATGAAGGCGGGGCCAGTCGTCGCGGTCGGGCGGCGCTTGAATGAGGGCTGAGAGAGATGGTGCAGAAGAACGACAACCCCGCTGATCCCTTCAAGAAGGCCTTGGCCGAGGCCACCAAGGTGATGGCTGACGACCCGGACCTGTCGGTCAGCTACACCGTCGATCCGTCGGGTTTGTCGGGCGAGACGATGCGCTTGCCTCAAGTGTCGCGCCGGATGACGCGCGAAGAGGTTTTGCTGGCGCGCGGCACGGCGGATGCGCTGGCGTTGCAGCGCCGGTACCATGACGAGGCCACCCATGCCCGTTACGCCCCGCCGGGCGACATGGCCCGCGATCTGTACGAGGCGATGGAAACTGCCCGATGCGAAGCCATGGGCGCCCGCGACATGCCGGGCACCGCCAGCAATATCGACGTCAAGATCAACCACGAGGCGCTGCGGCGGGGCTATGACCAGTGCAAGCAGCCGTCCGAGGCTCCGCTGGCCGTCGCCGCGGGCTATCTGATCCGGCACCTGGCCACGGGGCGCGATCTCCCGCCGGCGGCCGCGAATGTCATGGAACTGTGGCGCGGGTTTATCGAGGAACAGGCCGGCGGCACATTGGAGAACCTGAACGAAATCCTGTCGGACCAGACCGCTTTTGCCAAATTCGCCCGCCAAGTGATCGACGATCTGGGTTATGGCGATCAGTTGGGCGAAGACCCGGACGCACTGGACGAAGACCAGGAGGACCCGGCCGAGGCAGAGGCCGAGGAGCAGCCCGACCCCGACAGCACCGGCCAGGACGAACAGGACGAGCAGGACGCCGACGCCACTCCTGAACAGACGCAGGAAGAGCAGCAAGACCAGTCGCAGGCGCAGGTCTCGATGGATGAGATGGCCGAGGACGAGATGGGCGAAGAGGCCGAGATGCCCGAGGGCGAAGCGCCGCTGGAGCCGCCCGCCCCTCCGCCGGCGTCCGAGGCCGACCCGGACTACAAGGTCTATCTGAACACTCATGACGAGGAGATCGCCGCCGAGGAGCTGGCCGAACCCGCGGAGCTGGAGCGGCTACGGGCCTATCTGGATCAGCAGCTGGAGCCGCTGAAGGGCGCCGTCAGCCGGTTGGCCAACAAGCTGCAACGCCGACTGCAGGCGCAGCAGAACCGCAGTTGGGAGTTCGACCGCGAGGAAGGCATTTTGGATGCCGGTCGGCTGGCGCGGGTTGTTGCGAACCCGACGACACCGCTGAGCTTCAAGGTCGAGAAAGACACCGAATTCCGCGACACCGTGGTGACGCTGCTGCTGGACAACTCGGGATCGATGCGCGGGCGCCCGATTTCCATCGCGGCGATCTGTGCCGATGTTCTGGCACGCACGCTGGAACGCTGCAACGTGAAGGTCGAGATTCTGGGCTTTACCACCCGGGCCTGGAAAGGCGGACAGGCGCGCGAGGCGTGGCTGAACGATGGCCGCCCACAGCAGCCCGGCCGCCTGAATGATCTGCGGCATATCGTCTACAAGGGGGCGGATGCGCCCTGGCGGCGGGCGCGGGCCAATCTGGGCTTGATGATGAAAGAAGGCCTGCTGAAGGAAAACATCGACGGTGAGGCGCTGGAATGGGCACATCGGCGGATGCTGGCCCGGCGCGAGCAGCGCAAGATCCTGATGGTGATTTCGGACGGGGCTCCGGTGGATGATTCTACGCTGAGCGTAAATCCGGCGAATTACCTGGAAAAACACCTGCGCGACGTGATCGCCATGGTCGAAAAGCGCAAGATGGTCGAATTGCTGGCCATCGGGATCGGCCATGACGTGACCCGGTATTACGACCGCGCGGTGACGATCACCGATGTGGAACAGCTGGCCGGGGCGATGACCGAGCAATTGGCCGCCCTGTTCGACAGCGATCCGCGCGCGCGGGCCCGCGTGATGGGCATTCGGAAGGCCGGCTGAGCCAGGCCTTGCCCCGGGCGGGACCCTTCTTGAAAAAACCAAACTGAGGTGGGCCATGGCCCGCCTCGGATTGAGGGAGATACAAATGTTCCAATCCTTCGAAGTGACGGCGCGGCCGGAACAGGGGCCACCGCGACTGGCGGCGTTGCGAGCTGAGTTGGTGCGCGAAGGATTGGACGGGTTCCTTGTGCCGCGCGCCGATGCGCATCAGGGCGAATATGTGGCCCCTCATGACGAGCGGCTGGCCTGGCTGACCGGATTCACTGGAACAGCTGGGTTCTGCGTGACATTACGCGACGTTGCCGGGGTGTTCGTCGACGGCCGCTACCGTACCCAGGTCAAGGCGCAGGTGGCCGAGGAGTTCACGCCGGTGCCCTGGCCCGAAGTATCTCTGGCCGACTGGCTGAAACGGCACCTACCCGAGGGCGGCAAGGTGGGGTTCGATCCGTGGCTGCACGCGGCGGGACAGATCCACGACACGCAAGCCGCGCTGGCCGGCAGCGGGATCGAGCTGGTGCGCTGTGACAACCTTGTCGACCGCATCTGGGTGGACCAGCCAGCGCCGCCGATGAACCCGGCAAAGCCACATCCGCTGGACTTCGCGGGCGAAAGCGCCGAGAGCAAGATCACGCGCCTGGCAAAAAGCCTGGCGGACGCGGGGCGCAGCGCAGCCGTGATCACCTTGCCGGATTCGATCATGTGGCTGCTGAACATTCGCGGGTCTGACATCGCCTACAATCCGGTAGCGCACGGGTTTGCCATTCTGCACGCCGATGGGCGGGTGGACCTGTTCATGGCGGCGCAGAAGCTGACCGGGCTGGACCAACATCTGGGGCCGCAGGTGTCGGTGCACCCGCCCGAAGCGTTTCTGGAGGCCGTCGGCGCGTTGGAAGGCGCGGTTCAGGTGGACATGGGCACCGTGCCTCAGGCCGTGGTCGACGTGCTGGCCGAGCGCGCCGTGGATGGCGGCGACCCATGCGCCCTGCCCAAGGCCTGCAAGAACGCGGCTGAAATCGCGGGCAGTGCCGCCGCGCATCTGCGCGACGCGGTGGCGGTGATCGAGACCCTGTGCTGGCTGGATGCGCAGGCACCGGGCAGTGTGACCGAGACCCAGGTCGTCACCCGGCTCGAGGAAAACCGGCGGCGCGACAACGCGCTGCAGGACATCTCGTTCGACACGATCGCGGGCACCGGGCCGAATGGCGCCATCATGCACTATCGGGTGACCGAGGACACCGACAGCCGGCTTGAAGACGGGCATCTGCTGGTTCTGGACAGCGGCGGGCAATATCTGGACGGCACCACCGACATCACCCGCACGATTGCCATCGGAAGCGTCGGCGATGAGGAGAAGGCCTGCTTTACCCGCGTGCTGAAAGGAATGATCGCCATGTCGATGCTGCGCTGGCCGGTGGGGCTGGCCGGGCGTGACATCGAATGTGTGGCGCGTATTCCGTTGTGGCAGGCGGGTCAGGATTTCAACCACGGCGTCGGTCACGGTGTCGGTGCCTATCTCAGCGTTCATGAAGGCCCGCAGCGCCTGTCGCGCGTCAGCCATGTGCCGCTGCAGCCCGGCATGATCCTGTCCAATGAACCGGGCTATTACCGCGAGGGTGCGTTCGGCATCCGGCTGGAAAACCTGGTGGTCGTGGAAGAAGCGCCCGCCCTGTCCGGCGGTGACGGCGAACGGGCGATGCTGTGCTGGCGTACGTTGACCTATGTCCCGATCGACCGGCGCCTGATCGTGTCCGACATGCTGACCGCAGCAGAACGCGACTGGCTGAACGCCTACCATCGGGACGTTGCGGAAAAGATCCGCCCAAGGCTGTCGCCCGACGCGCAACTGTGGTTGGATGCCGCGACCGCACCGTTGTGACATGACAGTGTTACATGGACGGGTAGACTTCAGGCCGGAATGATCAAAGGCCGCGACGACGAGGGAAGGAGCAGAAATGACCGCAGATATCACGATCCGCAAGGCGCCCGGAAAATGGTGCGTCCGTTCAGGCGGCGCCATTCTGGGCGAGACCACCAACGCACTGGAGCTGTCGGAGGGCGATCTGCCGCCGGTCATCTATTTCCCGCGCGACGACATCGCGATGGCCTTTCTGGACAAGACCGACAAGGTGACCCACTGCCCGCACAAGGGCGACGCCACGCATTTTTCGATCGTCAACAAATCCTCGGTCACCGAAAACGCGGCCTGGAGCTATGAGAACCCGATCCCGGCCGTGTCTGAAATCAAGGACTACATCGCGTTCTACCGGCTCGAATCGGTGAAGGTCGAGCAGATCTGACACCCACGCAGGGTCACGAATGTTCCTCGGCTGCCGTGGCGGCCAGCGCGCGGTTGTACGCCTTGAGTGCATCGACATGATAAAGCGCTCCCACCGGGGTTTCGGATCCGTCGTCTTCGGGCACCACCACCGGTAGACAGGCGATCTCGTCACGGTCGAAATAAGGCATCGCCGCCTCGAGCGTGGCGCTGGCCGGAATGCAAAGCCCCTGATCCATCAGCTCCCGCGCCTGTTTTTCGGTGATCGAGCGCGGATCACCCAGCGGGCGCATCACCGAACCGGCCCGCAGCATCGCCAGCAGATAGGCCTGCGGCCCGGCCGCCAGATGCACGCCCCGGCGCTCCAACTGGGTCAGGAAGAACGACCTGTCGACAAGCCGCGAAGCCAGCGCGGTGGACATCGAAACCGATACCATCACAGCCAGCCCGATCTGCCAATCTCCGGTCAGCTCGAACACGATCAGCGTGGTCGAAATCGGCGCCCCCAGCACCGCCGCCGCCACCGCCCCCATGCCCGCGAAGGCATAGAGCGTGTGCGTGCCGGACACGTCCGGCAGCAGACCGGTCGCGATCAGCCCGAAGGCCAGACCGGTCAGCGCCCCGATCATCAGCGAGGGCGAGAACACACCGCCCCCCATGCGTCCGCCCATGGTAATGGCGACGGCGGCGGTTTTCACCACCGCGAACAGGATGGCGGTGGTCAGCACCAGATCGCCGGTCAGGGCGCGGATCGTGGTTTCGTAGCCCACGCCGATGATATGCGGGAACCAGATGGCAATAACCCCCAGCATCGCCCCGGACACCGCCGGGCGCAACCAGCGCGGCAGTGACAGGCGCGTCTGGACGTGGTTACCGAAATCCTCGGCAAAGAAGATTGCGCGCATCAGCACCACAGACACCAGCCCGCAAACCAGCCCGAGGATCAGGAAGGCCGGAAGCTCGACGTAGAATTGCAACGATCCCGGCGTTTCCAGAATGAATTCGGTCACGTCGCCATATTCCAGCCGGTTGATGACCGTGCCCGCCACCGAGGCGATCACGATCGGCGCAAAAGCATGGACGGCAAAATGGCGCAACACCACCTCGAGCGCGAACAGCGCCCCGGCGATAGGGGCGTTGAAACTGGCCGAGACGGCGGCAGCGACGGCACAGCCCAACAGGTCGCGCCCGGTGATGCCGTCGGCATGGATGCGGTTGCTGACCCAGGTCGAGATCACGCCGGCCATGTGCACCACCGGCCCTTCCCGTCCGGTCGAACCTCCGGTGCTGAGCGTGATCAGCGAGGCGAGGAAAGAGGCGATGCCGGCCTTGGTTTCGACCCGACCATCGTTGACGGCGGCGCCTTCGATCACGTCGGCAACCGAGCGCACGCGGCCGTCATCGGTAAACAGGTGCAGGATTACCCCCACCACCAGTCCACCTACGATGGGAATGACCAGGATCATGACCCATGGCAGCCCTTCGGCATGGCTGTGCAGGCGCAGGATGTCCTCTGTCTGGTAGACATAGGCCTGCAAGGCGGTGATGCCCTTGCGAAACCCCAACGCCATGAACCCTGCGGCGATGCCGATGGCCAGCGCGATGAACCAGAACTGGACCTGGCTGGGACCACGACGGCGCATGACCCGCCAGGCGTCCTTGAGCGCGGCCAAGGCCTGTTGGAGCTGGTAGTGCAGCACGGAACGGGTGGACTGGGTCATTGTCCCTCGGCGGGGTTGGGTGATGACCCTTGGTAACGCACGCACTGCGCAGAGAAAAGTCGCAAGCTGGTGAAGCCCGCGGCACACAGCGGCAGGATGGCATCAGGCCTGCAGCAGCGCGCGGGCGGCGGCACGGGCCTCGGGCGTTATGGTGTCGCCCGAGACCATGCGGGCAATCTCGTCGATCCGGTCCGGCTCGGACAGCGGTAGGACAGTGGACAGGGTCTGCCCGTCTGTCACGTGTTTCTGAACCCGCCAGTGATGAGCCGCGCGAGCCGCAACCTGCGGCGAATGGGTTACCACCAGCACCTGCCCGCCCTGCGCCAGCGCCGCAAGCCTGCGGCCCACGGCGTCCGCGGTGGCGCCGCCCACCCCGCGGTCGATTTCGTCAAAGATCATGGTGCGGGCGCTGTCGTCGCCCGACAGGCACACTTTGAGAGCCAGCAGAAAGCGGCTGAGCTCCCCACCCGAGGCGATCTTGTTGAGCGGACCCGACGGCGCGCCCGGGTTGGTGGCGACGGTAAAGGCCACGGCGTCCTGCCCCTCGGGTCCGGACTCGGTGGGTGTGATCTGGGTCTGGAACACCGCACGCTCCATCTTGAGCGGCACAAGCTCGGCCATTACCGCCGCGTCCAGCCGGCCGGCAGCCTCGCGCCGCAGAGCGCTGAGTGCCTCGGCGGCCGCGTCGTAGGCTGCCTGCGCGGCCTGAACCGCAGCGCGACGGTCGGCCAGGTCGGCGTCTCCGGCCTCAAGCTGGCCCAGACGGGCGCGTAGCGTGTCGGCGAAACCGCTCAGGTCATCTGGCGCCACGTCATGTTTGCGGGCTAGCGCGCGGATGGCGAACAGGCGTTCCTCGGTCTGCTCCAACTCGACAGGGTTGAAGTCCAGCGCCTCGAGGCAGGAGGTTACGCCATCCTGCGCCTCGCCCAATTCGATCAGGGCACGCCCCAGGGCGGCGATCGGCTCGTCCAATTGGCCCTCGGCCCGGTCGGCGACACCTTCCAGCCAGCGCACGGCATCCGCCATCGCCCCTTCGGCCCCGTCACCGCCCAGCAGGGCAAAGGCACGGGCCACGTCGTCGCGGATGCGCTCGGCCCCCTGCATCATCCGGCGGCGGGCGTCGAGTTCGGCGTCCTCGCCCGGCTGCGGATCAAGCTTGTCGAGTTCGGCAACGGAATGCCGCAGAAATTCCTCTTCGCTGCGCACGGCGGCCACGGCGGCCTCGGTCTCGGCCAGGGCTTTGCGGGCGCGCGCCATCTCAGCCCAGGCGGCGCGCACAGCTGTCAATTGCGGCTCGGCCCCGGCATAGGCGTCCAGCATAGCGCGATGACCACGCGGGTTCAGCAGGCCGCGGTCATCATGCTGGCCGTGCAGTTCGACCAAGGTTTCCGACAGCGCGCGCAGCACCTCGCCCGAGCAGCGGCGGTCGTTGACCCAAGCGGTCTTGCGCCCATCGGCAGTGTTGACGCGGCGCAGGATCAGTTCCGACCCGCCGGGCAAACCAGCCTCGGCCAGGATCGCATGGGCGGGATGGCCCTCGGGCAGTTCGAACTCGGCCACGACCTCGCCCTGCGCGGCCCCTTGCCGGACCAGTTCGGCCCGCCCGCGCCAGCCCAGCACGAAGCCCAGAGAGTCGAGCAGGATCGACTTGCCGGCGCCCGTCTCGCCGGTCAGCGCGTTCAGGCCCGGCTGAAAGTTCAGTTCCAGCCGGTCGATGATCAGCATGTCGCGGATATCAAGGGCGCGCAGCATCGGGTCGTCAGCGTCCCAAGCCTGTGACCATGGCGATTACAACCACTGGCCCTTGATCGTCTGGCGGTAGATCTGGCTGAGCCAGTTGTTGCCGCGGCTCTTGAGTTCAAGCCCGCGCGACGTCAGCAGCTTGTAAGCCGCATCATACCATTCGGACGACTGGTAGTTGTAGCCAAGGATCGCACCAGCCGACTGCGCCTCGTCAACCAGCCCCAGGGCCAGATAGGCCTCGACAAGGCGGTACAGCGCCTCGGCGGTGTGGGTGGTGGTCTGGAAATCCTCGACCACTACTCGGAAGCGGTTGATTGCGGCGGTATAGTGATCCTGACGCAGATAATAGCGCCCGATCTCCATTTCCTTGCCCGCCAGATGGTCGAAAGCCAGATCGAACTTCAGCACCGCTGAGGTGGCATATTCGCTGTCGGGATAGACCTCGATCACCGTTCGCAGGGCCTGTAGCGCCTGGAAGGTCAGGCCCTGGTCGCGGCCGACCTCGTCAATCTGATCATAATAGCTGAGCGCCAGAAGGTATTGCGCATAGGCCGCGTCCTCGTCGGTGGGGTAGAAGTCGATATACCGCTGCGCGGCGGCGCGGCTTTCCTCATAATTCTTGTCCGAATGGAACGCAAAGGCCTGCATGATCAGCGACCGCTTGGCCCATTCGGAATAGGGGTACAGGCGCTCCACTTCCGAGAAGTACCAGGCGGCGTCATCCGGCCTATTCTGCGACAACTCGAATTCGCCACGGGTGAAAATCTGTTCGGGGGTATAGCCTTCGAGGTTTTGGGACCGGTCGGCCCCCTTGTTTCCAAACAAGCCGCCCGCATTGCCGCATGCCGTCAAAGTAGCCGCCAGAAGAATCACGCCCGCAAGCCTGACTGCCGCCTTGAAGCCAACCATACCGCCCATCCTAGTCGTCTTGTCTCTTTGGGTAACCCCGGATTGGGCTTTGGTCTAGCATATAAAATTCCGGTGCAAAACGCCTTAAACGACCCGCGACGGAATTGTCGCCAAGACGGGACAGATCAGGCCACCTGCGGGATTTCCGCAAAGGCCAGACCCTGCCCCGGCAATTGCATTGCCTGTTCAGGCGTGCACAGAACCGGGCGCACCGCGCCGGGCGTTTCAAACAGTTTGCGCAGAAGCGTGTTGGTCATCGCGTGGCCGGATTTCTCGCCGACGAAATGGCCGAAGATCGGGCCGCCGGCCAGATACAGATCCCCCAGCGCATCCAGCATCTTGTGACGCACGGCTTCGTCCGCACGGCGGAAGCCGCCCGGAGTCAGAACCGAGTCGCCCTGCACCACGACAGCGTTGTCCAGTGTGCCACCCAGAGCCAGACCGTTTTCGCGCATCGCTTCGACATCCGAGCGGCGACAGAACGTGCGACAGTCGGAAAGTTCGCGGGCAAAGGCACCGTTGCGCATGTCAAGAATCTTGGCCTGCCGTCCGATGGCCACGTCTTCGAAATCGATGTGGAACTCGATGATCAAGCCGTCCGCCGGACGGATCGACGCCCGCGCGCCCTCGCGCTCGGCGACGACCGGCTTGAGCACCTCGTAAGCCAGAACGGGGCTGGCCTGGCGGCGTACACCCTTGGACATGATGCCGCGCACGAATTCAATCGACGAGCCATCCATGATCGGGACTTCGGGGCCGTCGATCTCGATCAGGGCATTGTGGATGCCGCATCCGGCCAAGGCTGCCATGATATGTTCAACAGTAGACACCGAGACGCCCGCATCATTGACCAACCGCGTGCACAGCTGGGTCCGCTCAACAACGTCATAGATCGCCGGGATCATTGCATTGCCCAGTTCGATATCGGTCCGCTTGAACCAAATACCGTGCCCGGCGGCAGCCGGCTTAAGAACCATCGTCGCGGGCTTGCCGCTATGCAAACCCACGCCTTTGAACGTGACCGAAGATTTGAGCGTCTGTTGCAAATGGGACCTCTGTGAGCGGTGTCCGACCCGAAACGGCCGTGTTGCCACTCAGTTAAGGAAGCACCGGAAGCACCTCAACTCACTCTTTGTAACCGAATGAAACAGTTTTGCGAACGATCGGCAAAAGCCTGCCGATCCGCGTGTAAATATCTGAAAACTAAAAATAAAGGGTCGCCAACCGGCGACCCTTCCACAGAATTTGTTACCGCGATCAGTTGGCCTGACGCCGCAGGAAGGCCGGTATCTCGATCCGTTCCTGATCCGGGTCGGCCGCGTCTTGCGCAGGTGCCGTGGCGTCAGTCTGGCGCAATGCGGGCTGCTGACGGACAGGTTGCGCGGGGGTGTCCGAGGCATGTCCGGTCATCCGATCGATCAGGCGGTTGAAGCCGAAACGCGGCCGCTCCTCAGCCGCAGGGCGCGGCGGTTGTGCCGACGCCTGCGGACGCTGCGCGTTCAGGCGCTGCGACTCGCTCGGCACTTTCTGGACCGCGGCCTGCAACCGCTGCATGGCCTGCGGCGAAGGGGTGCCCGGCGCATGTGAATGCACCGGATCGGCTGCAGCCTCGACCGGCTGGGGCACCGGCCCGGTTTCGGCTGCGCTTGGCTGGTAGGCCGGCGGCGGAAGATCATCGTCATCCGACGCGGTTTCGGTGCCCGAGTCGTAGAAGCTCTCTTTGAACTCTACTTCCTCGATCGACTCGAACAGGGTCGGCGCGATGTTCTCGGCCGCCTCGGCAACTTCGGCCGGGCGCGGCTGGGCCTCGACTTCAGGGACTTCCTGCTCGGCCGAGGTGGCGCGGCTCAGCGGCGCTGCCATCGACCGGCGCGGCGCCGGAGCCTCGGCGGCGCTGTCGCTGGCGTCGATGCCGGTGGCCACGACCGATACGCGCATCTTGCCTTCCATCTCGGGGTCCAGAGTGGAGCCGACGATGATGTTGGCCTCGGGGTCCACTTCCTCGCGGATGCGGTTGGCGGCCTCGTCCAGTTCGAACAGGGTCAGGTCATGGCTGCCGGTGATGTTGATCAGAACACCTTTGGCGCCCTTGAGGCTGATTTCGTCCAGCAGCGGGTTGGCGATGGCCTTTTCGGCGGCCTGGATGGCGCGGTCTTCGCCCTCGGCCTCGCCGGTACCCATCATGGCCTTGCCCATTTCGTCCATCACCGCGCGGACGTCGGCGAAGTCGAGGTTGATCAGGCCCGGACGTACCATCAGGTCGGTCACGCCCTTGACGCCCTGGTACAGCACGTCATCGGCCATCGAGAAAGCCTCGGTGAACGTGGTCTTTTCGTTGGCCAGACGGAACAGGTTCTGGTTGGGGATTATGATCAGCGTGTCAACAACCTTCTGCAGCGCCTCGACGCCGTCCTCGGCCTGACGCATGCGCTTGGCGCCCTCGAACTGGAAGGGTTTGGTCACCACGCCCACGGTCAGCACGCCCAGTTCACGCGCGGCCTGCGCGATGATCGGAGCGGCGCCGGTGCCGGTGCCCCCGCCCATACCGGCGGTGATGAAGCACATATGCGCGCCGGCCAGGTGATCGACAATCTGCTCGATGCTTTCTTCGGCGGCGGCGGCACCCACTGAAGCCCGGGCGCCCGCGCCCAACCCCTCGGTCACCTTGATGCCCAACTGCACCCGCGCCGAAGAGCGGCTTTGCTGCAGTGCCTGCGCGTCCGTGTTGGCCACCACGAAATCCACGCCGTCGAGTTGCTTTTCAATCATGTTGTTGACGGCATTGCCGCCTGCCCCGCCAACGCCAAATACCGTGATCCGTGGCTTCAGTTCATCCTGCCCGGGCATCGAAAGATTTAATGTCATGCTCTGTCCGCCTGTTATATGTCCGCCAATGCGGGATTTTCTTGCCTATCCATCTGCAATCCTACAATCCGAATTGGCAAACGTCACGCCAAAAACGCAAAATTGCCACAAAATATGGAAGAAAACAGACCCGCGCTTGCAGTATTTCGCCGACTCTGGCAGATGTTGCGGGTTGAAGCTGAGGCAACACAACACGCCAACGGCCCGCAACGCCGGGTTGCGGGGGGAGGTCACGTATCCGAACTCTCAGAAAGCCTGCTCGGCCTTCGGTCTGCACCTCTTGTCCGGGTGCTGAGTGAATCTCTAACACGGCCTCTTGATCCTGTCACCGTGCAATCGGGTCAAATGCGCGGCGAAAACCGCCGCACATCGTTGATTTTTCAGGGAGTCAGGTCCAGCGCCTCGACGATCTGGGTATATGGCAGGCCGGCAGTGTCGTTGAGCCGCGCCACCTGGGCGGGCGTGTCGCTTTCGAACAGGCACATGCAACGGCCGTCGCCCGGCGAGAAGGTCGAGCGGATATAGCGGATCTGGTCACCGCCGGCGCGCATGGTCTCGGCCGTCCCGATCGCTGCCTTCTGCGCGCCTGCGAGGTCCTCCATGCTGATGCCCTTGAGATTTCTTTCCACCATGAATACAGGCATTTCGTGCTCCTCTCACAAACCGTTTCTGTCAATGAGGGCATTTCAACAGAACCCGGCGCACGGGACTATGGGCGCACCGTTATCATTCGATAACTGACGGTTTGGCCCGGGTGTTGTATCCTTGCCCTGTGGTCTTCGAGGGGAGGGTTGCCATGGAGATGTCCCAGATCCGCTATGTCCTGACCGCGGCGCGGACGCTTAATTTCACCAAGGCGGCCGAGGAATGCGACGTGTCGCAACCGGCGCTGACCAAGGGCATCAAGGCGCTGGAGGAGGAGCTGGGCGCGCCGGTATTTCACCGCGAGGGGCGGCGCATCCTGCTCAGCGAGTTCGGCCGTTCTATGCTGCCGCATCTCGAACACATCCTCGAAGAGACCGAGGCCACGCGGGTTCTGGCCCGCAACTTTCGCCTGCTGGAAAAGACACCGATCCGCCTTGGCGTGATGCCGACGATCGGGCATGTGCGGCTGGCGCGATTTCTGGCCGCCTTCAAGCACGACCACCCCGGCATGGAACTGGCGGTCAGGGAAGCCCCAGTATCGGAGTTGGAGAGCCTTCTGGCCGATGACGAGCTGGACGCGGTGGTGATGACGGCGGGCGACGACATCCGCGACAGGTTCCGCGTCCACCCTCTCTATTCCGAGCGCTATGTGGTGGTTCTGCCGCCCGAGCACCGGCTGCAGCGCAAGAACGCCATAACGCTGGCCGAGCTTTCGGGGCAGGACTACGTCGACCGGCTGGCCTGCGAACTGCGCGAAATGGTCATGTCGGTCTGCGATTCGAAGGGGGTCGAGCTGTATGCCCGGTTTCGTTCGGAACGCGAGGACTGGGTGCAGGCGATGGTTCTGGCCGGGATCGGTTTTGCCTTCATGCCGGAATATTCGGTGACCCTGCCCGGCCTCGTCCAGCGCCCGCTGACTGAGCCCGAGGTGAGCCGGGAGGTGGCGATGATCACCGTTCCCGGCCGCAAGTTCTCGCCCCCGATGGAGGCTATGATGCGCTCGGCCAGAAGCTTTGCCTGGCCGGGCTGAGCATCCTTACCAGTTGTCCTTGAACCAGCGCACGGCACGGCGGAACGGGCGCACGGCCGAGCTGTCGACCGGGGTTTCGAAATCCCACCATTCGTCCTGCGGATGCGCGGCAAACAGGGCCAATCCGACCGCCGAGGAAAAGCCGGGCCCCGTGGCCGATTGCGGCAGGCCGTGCACCCGCAGAGGCCGCCCCAGGCGGACCCGCTGGCCCAGAATGCGGCTGGCCAGCCCATCGAGGCCGGGAATCTGGCTGCCTCCTCCGGTCAACACGATCTGCTGGCTGGGCATGTGGTCGAACCCGGCGGCGTCCAGCCGCAGGCGGACCTCTTCCAGAATCTCTTCGACGCGGGGGCGCATGATGCCGATCAGTTCGGCACGGCTGACGGTGCGTCGGTCGTGTTCCCAGTCGCCGGTGTCCGCGCCGATGTCGATCATGTCGCGGTCATCGGCGCCAGTGGCATGAACGCCGCCATTGAAGGTCTTGATCCGTTCGGCGATGGTGGTCGAGACCCCCAGCCCCATCGAAATGTCGCTGGTCACGTGATCGCCGCCCATGCGTACGCTGTCGGCATAGATCATGTGTTTTTTAATGAAGATCGACACGCCGGTCGATCCACCGCCCATGTCGATGCAGGCGGCGCCCAGTTCCTGCTCGTCCTCGACCAGCGCCGAAATTCCCGACACATAAGCCGAGTTGGCAATGCCCGCCAACTCCAGATCGCACCGCTTGATGCAGCGCACCAGGTTCTGGATGGCGACCGCATCGACGGTCAGCATGTGCATGTCCACGGCCAGCGTCTGCCCCATCTGCCCGCGCGGGTCGATCAAGCCCGAGCGGTTGTCGAGCGCGAAATTCACCGGCTGGGCATGCAGCACCTCGCGCCCCGCCCCATAGTCGGGCACGTCGCAAGCATTCAGAACGCGACCGATCTCGGCCTCGGTGACCTCGTGCCCGTCCAGGTCCACCTGCGCGTCCAGTCCATACGAGCGTGGATTGGCCCCAGAGAAACAGGCGATCACGTGATCGACCCGGATGTCGGCCATCTTCTGCGCCGCCTGCAGCGCTGTGCGGATGGCGCGTTCGGTTTCCTGCATGGCCGTGATCTCGCCGAACCGCACCCCACGCGACCGGGTGGTGGCCGCGCCGATGACCCGAAACCCGGTCTGCCCGGCCAGCGAGCCGATCGAATTGTCCTCGCTCAGCCGACCGGTTCCGTCGAACCGCAGCACCAGGCAGGCGATCTTGGATGTCCCCACATCGAGGATCGCGACCACCCCCCGCTGCATGGCCTGCTGGCGCATCTGGCGCATCGCGCGCTGAGACTGATAAAGATCGGTCATCATCGTATTCACTGCCCGTTACCCGTTGTCACTTTTGTATTCCACCAGTCTGCGCTGGCGGCTTCGGTCATCCGAATGGTCGGGCGCGACCCGAGCCGCATATCGACCACGGCCACGTCCCGTTCCAGAAGATCCTGAACCTCGTTCACTGCCAGAACCCGCTCCAGCGCACGCACCGGGCGCTCGGTCGGCAGCATGATGCGCTGGTTGCGGTCCAGAACCAGATCCCAGCGCCGTTCGCCCACCCGCAGCAGGCCGCGCACACGGTCGCCCAGGCCGCGCGCGGTGCGCAGCAGTTCCAGCGCCTCGGCCACATGCTTGTCAGCACCCTCGCCCGCGATCAGCGGCAGATCGGGCCGCTCCGTCCGGCGGGCGATCGACGCCACATGCGCGCCGGTTTCGTCCAGCAGCTCGAGGCCTTCGCGCGTGCGCCATACGACGACCGGCTGACGCTCGACCACGTCCACCTGCAGGATACCGCCCGGCCGGATCCGCACGCTGGCCGACTTCACCGGATCCAGCCCGGTGATCGTGTCGCGGATCTGCTCGACATCCAGATCCCACGAACTGATGGGGAAATCGAGCGGCACCACCTCTCGAATGTCATCGGACAGGTCGGAACCCGCGCCGTCGATCGCCATCAGCTTGACCATGAATTCGGGACGTTCCTGGAAAGCGGTGATTACGCCGTCGACTTGCGCAGTCAGTGCTTCGCGCCGGGTCTCGTCGGCAAAGAACAGACCAACGGCGGCGGCCAGAGCGCCCAGAGGCAGACCGATCTTGAGGCCGCGCCGGATGCCTGGAGTCAGCATCCAGCGCTGCAGACGGTAGCTGAGGCGCGAAGGGGCGGGATCGGCACGCCCGGTGCGACGGCGGAACAGACGCCCACCGCGCAGGCGCAGCTTGGGATCAGACTGGGCCTTTGCATTGCCGCCAGCCTGAAATGTTGCATCCGGCCCCGCAAGGGGTTTGGGCCGATAGACGTCCGGCGCGCGCGAGGCAGTCAACGATCGCATGAAGCGTCCTCGACCATCCAGGCGCAGAGCTGACCGAAGGTCATGCCCAGATGCGCGGCTTGTTCAGGCACCAGCGAGGTGGGGGTCATACCCGGCTGGGTGTTGGTCTCCAGTAGGAACAGGCCGTCTTCGCCCTTGGCGTCGTCCCAGCGGTAGTCGGTGCGACTGACGCCCCGGCACCCCAAAACCTGATGCGCGCGCAGGGCATAATCCATGCACAGCTCGAAGATACGCGGCGGGATATCGGCGGGCAGCACGTGGCGCGACCCGCCGGGCTTGTATTTGGCGTCGTAGTCATACCAGCCGTCGGTCAGGATCTCGGTCACGGTCAGGGCGCGGTCGCCCATCACGGTGACCGTCAGCTCGCGCCCGGCCACGTATTGCTCGACCATGACCTGTTCGGGCATGTCATACGACAGCTGCGGCGGGTCGTTCGACCCCTCGAAAACAAGGTAGATCCCGACGCTCGATCCTTCGTTGTTGGGCTTGACCACATATGGCGCGGGCATGACGTGCCCCGCCATCACGTCCGATTTCGGAACGATCAAGCTGTTGGCCACCGGCAGGCCGGTCGCGCGGAATACCTCTTTGCTGCGCTGTTTGTCCATGGCCAACGCCGAAGCCAACACGCCTGAATGCGTGTAGGGAATTCGCAGCCACTCCAGCAGACCCTGCACGCAACCATCCTCGCCCCAGCGGCCATGCAAGGCGTTGAAGACAACGTCGGGCTTGATGTCCTGCAAGCGCGCACAAAGGTCAGGACCGGCGTCCAGTTCGACGACCTCGATCCCTTCTCCCACAAGGGCGGCTGCGCATTCGCGCCCGCTGCTGAGAGACACCTCGCGTTCCGCCGAGGGGCCGCCCATCAATACCGCCACTTTGGGGTTTGTCCTGCTCGACCTACCCACGTTCGTGCGCCTCAATGTCCCCGGACCTTATCTGGTGGTCCGTATTTCGTTATGCCTTTGATCCGTCGCCTGAATTTGCCTGTTTTGGTCTGACGGTCGGGGCTTTAATCTGTCAGCGGATCACCGACCCGCATGATTTCCCACTCTAGCGTGATCCCGCTTGTTTCGTAAACCTTTTTTCGCACCTCTTCGCCTAGCCCTTCGAGGTCGGCGGCGGTGGCGTTTCCGGTGTTGATCAGGAAGTTCGAGTGCTTGGGGCTCATCTGTGCGCCCCCGCGTCGGGCGCCGCGCATTCCGGCGTCGTCGATCACCTTCCAGGCCTTCAGGTCGTGCACATCATCGACCCGCCCGGTCGAGGAAAACCCGGCCGGATTGCGAAAGGTCGACCCGGCGCTGCGGTCCTTGGTGGGCTGGGTCTCGTCGCGCTTTTTCAGCTGCGCCTCCATCCGGGCGTGCAGGTCAGCCGGGTCACCCGCCGGGCCCTGGAACGTGGCCGACACCAACACCGCACCCTCGGGCAGGTCGGACTGGCGATAGCGGAAGTTCAGGTCGGCCGGCGTCAGCTCGACCAACTCGCCCTGCCGGGTGACGATGGTGGCCGATTTCAGAACATCCGCCGTATAGCTGCCGTAGCAACCGGCATTCATCCGCACGGCCCCACCGATGGAACCGGGGATGGTGCGCAGAAAGGTGAGGTCCACCCCCGCATCCGCCGCCTTGCGCGCGACATGCGCATCCAGTGCGGCCGCCCCTGCGGTGACTGTGGTGCCTTCGACCGAGATGCCGTTGAAGCCGCGCCCCAGTCGGATCACCACGGCCCGCAGCCCGCCGTCGCGGACGATCAGATTCGAGCCGACGCCCATCGGGAACACCGGCACCTCGGACGGAAGATCGCGCAGGAAAGCCTGCAAATCCTGAAGGTCAGCCGGCTGAAACAGATAATCCGCCGGGCCGCCAACACGCAGCCAGGTGAGGTCGTTCAGAGGTCGGTTCGGCGTCAGGCGGCCTTGAGGCGTTGGCAAAGTGGTCATTGAGGCTAGATCGCGGATTCGGTGGGGCGTGGCAAGCCCGTTCCAAGACGCAGGTTCAAATCCGCCGCCGCAGCCATCGCCCAAGGTAGATCACGGGCCAACGCAGCACCGACATGCCGGCGGCCAGAACGAACAGGCCGACCCACGGGCCGTTTTCGTAAGTGACATAGCCCAGGATCGGGATGCCCACCGCGATCAGCGCATAGGCGCGGGTCCAGTGGTTGTCCTTGCTGGGGATCATGGCCAGCACATTGGCGGCGACGCCCCACAGGGCGGCCAGTGCGATCGACCAACTCATTGCCCCACCTCGCGGCCCGACCATTTTCGCCAGTAATACCGGATGGGGTTGCGGAACATCGATACGAACCCGGCAAAGGCCAGCGCTCCGATCAACCAGCCATGGGCCACGCCAAGCCAGACGATCAGAACTGGTGCGCAGATCAGTAGTACGATGCCCGGCGGAAATTGCAGGCGCATCGGCAACAGCGCCACGACAGTGGCGCAGATCACCCAAAGGGCGGCAAAGAAAACGGAATAATCCATGGCTCTCTCCGCAAATGAGTCACATGCCAGGGCAGGAACACATCCGCAAGTTGTGCACCCAAATGCCTGCTAACGTCAAACGGCTTGTTTTACCTTCAGCCGGTCAGGCAGCGCATTGGCCCAGGCACTGATGGTGCCCGCGCCCAGGCAGACGACCATGTCGCCGGGCCGGGCCTGTTCGCGAACCAGACGCTCCAGGTCGCCTTCGTCCAGCAGCGCGCGCGCGTGGCGGTGGCCGTGACGGATCAGGCCCTGCACCAGATCATCGCGGCTGGCGCCTTCGATCGGATCCTCACCGGCAGAGAAGACCTCGGCAATGGCCACGACATCGGCGTCGTTGAAACAGGCGCAGAAATCGTCGAACAGGTTAGACAGACGCGAATAGCGGTGCGGCTGATGCACGGCGATCACACGGCCTTCGGTCGCCTGACGCGCGGCCTTGAGCACCGCCGCGATTTCCACCGGGTGGTGGCCGTAATCGTCGATGATGGTGACGCCGTTCACCTCGCCCACCTTGGTAAAGCGGCGGTTGACGCCGCCGAAATTGGCCAGCGCATCGCGGATTTCAGCGGTTTTCATGCCCAGATGACGTGCCACGGCCACGGCCGACAGCGCGTTCGAGACGTTGTGATCGCCCGGCATCGGCAGGGTGCAGCCCTCGATCACCGTGTCCTCGTATTGCAGGTGGATGTCGAAATGCGCAATGCCGCCCTTGTAGGTCAGGTTGACCGCACGCACGTCGGCCTGGGCGTTGAACCCATAAGTGCGCACGCGGCGGTCGGTGATGCGGCCCACCAGCGCCTGAACCTCGGCATGGTCGGTGCAGCATACCGCCAGACCGTAGAACGGGATGTTCGAGACGAAATCGTGAAAGCCCGCGCGCAGCCGGTCGAAGTCGCCCCAATGCTCCATGTGCTCGGGGTCGATATTGGTCACGATGGCGATGGTCGCGGGCAGCCGGTTGAACGAGCCGTCGGATTCGTCGGCCTCGACCACCATCCATTCGCCCTGCCCCATCCGCGCGTTCGAGCCGTAAGCATGGATTACGCCGCCGTTGATGACGGTTGGGTCGAAATCGCCCGCCACCATCAGCTCGGCCATCATGGTGGTGGTCGTGGTCTTGCCGTGGGTACCGGCGATGGCAATGTTGGATTTCAGCCGCATCAGCTCGGCCAGCATGTCGGCACGGCGCACCACCGGCAGGCCCAATGCACGGGCGCCGTCCAGTTCTGGGTTGCCCGGCTTGATCGCCGTCGAAACGACAACCACCGCGGCATTGTCGAGGTTTTCAGCCCGCTGACCCACAAAAATCTCAGCCCCCAGCGACGCCAGACGGTCGGTGATCTTCGAGGCTTTAAGGTCGGATCCCTGCACCTGATACCCAAGGTTCAGCAGCACTTCGGCAATGCCCGACATCCCGATGCCGCCGATGCCCACGAAATGGATCGGTCCGACATCCTGCGGCAGTTTGGTTGCTGGATTCATGGGGTCTCCTTCTGCGCCAGCTGTTCGACAAGGGCCACCAGACGCTCGGTCGCGTCGGGCGCCCCGACAGACAGGGCGGCATGGGCCATTTTCTGTGCGGCTTCGGGGTTGGTCAGAACCAGTGCGATTTGCTCGGTCAGGGCGGGAACGTCAAGGGCCTTTTCGGGGATCATGATCGCCGCGCCCGCCTGTACCAGCCCGCGCGCATTGGCGGTCTGGTGATCGCCTGCTGCTGCAGCAAAGGGGATCAGGACCGAGGGCCGCCCGATCACCGAGATGTCAGCCACGCTCGACGCACCCGAGCGGCTGATCACCAGTTGCGCCTCGGACATGCGGCGGGGGACGTCGTGGAAGAAGGGTTGGACCTCGGCCAGAATCCCGTGTTCGGCGTAGAAAGCGGTGACCCGCTCGGCATCCTCCTCGCGCGCTTGGTGCGAAACGCGGATGTACCGGCGCAGGCTCTCGGGCAGTGCCGCGATGGCGCCGGGCACCACGTCGCTGAGGATGCGGGCGCCCTGGCTGCCGCCCATCACGAGCACCGACATCGGGTAATCTCCGGGCGGGATGTAAGGCGCGGCGGCGCGCTCCAGCACGGCGGCCCGGACGGGGTTGCCGGTGTGGATACCGTGGGCGCCCTCGGGCAGGTCGGTGGGCCAGACGCCGCAAGCCACATGCGCAACGCGGGTGGCGAACAGCTGGTTCACACGCCCCAGAACGCCGTTTTGTTCGTGGATCATGCGGGGCAGACGCAGCATCACCGCCGCGCTCAGCGCCGGGATCGACGGGTAGCCGCCGAACCCCACCACCACGTCCGGCCTGTTGCGCAGCAACTGGGCCGTCATCCCGGCAACTCCGGCCGCGATCCGGGGACCGGCCAGCGCTTTGGCCGCCAGCCCGCCGCGGGCGAATGTGGCCGAGGACACCTCGACAATCTCGGTAGAATGCGGGAAACCGCCCGTATAGCGCGCGCCGCGCGCGTCGGTGGACAGGCGCACGCGCCAACCCTTGTTCACCATGGCCTCAGCAAGCGCCTGAGCGGGGAACATGTGGCCCCCGGTTCCGCCAGCCGCGATCAGCAAATAAGGGTTCGTCATCAGCTCCGTCCGCGCAGAATGTCGCCCAGTTCGCCCTGTGGGCGGGTGCGGGTGAAGGCCAGAAGCATGCCCAGCGCGATGCCGCCCGCGATCAGCGACGAGCCGCCATAGCTGACGAAGGGCAGTGTCATGCCCTTGGCCGGCAGCAGGCGCACGGCGACGCCCATGTTGATCATCGCCTGCACACCGAACATGCAGGCCAGACCGGTGCCCGCCAGACGGATGAACATGTCACGTTCGCGCATCAACCGCAGCAGCGAGCGCACGACGATCAGCGCATAAAGCGCGATGATGATCAGCACCAGGATCAGGCCGTATTCCTCGGCCGCCACGGCGATGATGAAATCGGTATGCGCATCGGGCAGCGACCATTTTACCTGCCCCTCTCCCACGCCAACGCCGAACAGGCCGCCCTCTCGGATGGCGTTGGTGGCATAACCCAACTGGGTGGTGGGATCGACTTCCTGGTTCAGGAAACCATCGATGCGCCGGGCGAAATGTTCGGAATTGGCGTAGGCGAACATGCCACCCAAGACGACCGCCCCCGCCATACCCAACAGCAGAAACATCGGCGCGCCGGCCACAAAATACATCACGCCCCAGCCGAACAGGATTAGACAGGCCTGACCGAAATCAGGCTGCATCACCAGCATGCCCACGATCGAAAGGCACAGCGCGAAGGACCACAGCCGCCCCGGCGGACCGTTGATTTCTTGCGCCGCGGCCAGCAGCCAGGCGGCCACGACGATGAAGCCGGGCTTCAGAAACTCGGACGGTTGGACCGAGGCGAAGCCCAGCGAATACCAGCGCACCGCCCCCTTGCCGAAATCGGTCCCGAAGATCGGCAGAAAGGCCAGCGCCACGAAGGCCGTCAGAAAGCCCAGAACCGCCAGCCGTCGCACCAACGTGGGCGACATCATCGAGGTCAGCAGCATTGCGATTAGCGCCAGCGATCCAAACAACGCCTGCCGCTCGACATAGTGGAACGGATCGAACCCGTTGCGCTGCGCCAGCGGCGGCGATGAGGCCAGCCCCAGCAAAAGCCCGATCGCAAACAGGATCAGCACGCAGGACATCGTCCAGCGGTCAATCGTCCGCCACCATTTCGGAAGGATCGGTTCACCGCGCTGGTCCTGGACCGCGCCATACACCATCTCAGTCATGAGATACCGCCACTATCTGCCTCGTTACCGTCCCGTTTTCGGGATCTGTTCAAGAGTCTACAGGGAAAATGCACCTCAGGCCAGCCTCTTCCTCTTGTCATTGGCGTCAATCCGCGCCAAGGGCGGGGGATGCGATTTGACACGATCATACTGGGCGCCGGAGCCGCCGGCATGATGTGCGCCGCCCATTGCGGCGGTCGTGTTCTGGTGATCGACCACGCCAAGGCGCCGGGGGAAAAGATCCGCATCTCGGGCGGTGGGCGGTGCAACTTTACCAACCTCCACGCCGGGCCGCAGAACTTTCTGTCGCAGAACCCGCATTTCTGCAAATCGGCCCTGGCACGATACACCCAGTGGGACTTCATCGACCTCGTAGGCCGCCACGGCATCGCCTGGCATGAAAAGACGCTGGGGCAGCTGTTCTGCGACGGCTCATCGAAGCAGATCATCGCCATGCTGCTGGCCGAGATGGACCGCGCGGGCGCCGAGCTGTGGTTGCATACGTCGCTGCGCGATCTGCGAAAGACTGAAACCGGATTTTCCCTATCGGTCGAGCGCGAGGGCGCGCGGCACGACCTGAGCTGTGCCAACCTGGTGGTGGCCACAGGGGGCAAATCCATCCCCAAGATGGGTGCGACTGGGCTGGCCTATGACATTGCTGCACAGTTCGGCCTGCGCGTGACAGAAACCCGCGCGGCCTTGGTGCCGTTCACCTTTCCGGATGGGCGGTTCAAGGACCTGTCCGGAGTTTCCGTCCCCGCGCGACTGTCGAATACGCGCGCAAGTTTCGAAGAGGCGCTGCTGTTCACCCATCGCGGCCTGAGCGGGCCAGCGGTGCTGCAACTCTCCTCGTACTGGCGCGAGGGCGAGGCGATCCGGGTCAACCTGATCCCCGAGTTGTCCCTGTTGGACCTGCTCCGCGCGCGGCGGCAAAGCGCGGGCCGCAAGGCACTGACCACCGAACTGGCACGTCACCTGCCCGCCCGCCTGGTCGAGTATCTGAGCACCCACATCCCGATGCCAGGCAACCTGGCCGATCAATCGGATGCGGCACTGCAGGCACTGACCGATGCGCTGTCCGACTTGGTGCTGACCCCCTCGGGCACCGAGGGGTACCGCACCGCCGAGGTCACCTTGGGCGGCATCGACACGGATGGCCTGTCGTCCAAAACGATGGAGGCCAGGGATGTCCCCGGCCTCTTTGCGATTGGCGAAGCGGTGGATGTCACCGGATGGCTAGGCGGATACAATTTTCAGTGGGCGTGGTCCTCGGGCCACGCCGCCGGAAAAGCAATCGCCGCTCGCGTTTAGCCTACGACGTTGTAGCCGCGGCCGCGCATACAGTTGCGCACGATGACTTCCTGCTTTTGCGTGTTCGAAATGGCGCTGGCGCCCGCGCCCACCAATGCACCGGCCACGGCCGCACGGCCCAGATCGCTGGCGCTGTCGTCGATGATGGCCTTGGTGCCGGCCACCCCGGCCGCACCGACCGCGGCACTGCGCGCGGTATTGGCGTCGACGGTGCCCTGCTGGCGCGCAAGGGCCTGACACTGGGCCAGGTCAGCGTTGTAGTTGGGGCTGACCGGACCATCGACGATAGGCTGGTAGTTCGCGCCGACATCGGCGCAGGCCGCCACAGTCAGAAGCGCGGGCAGGATAAGGGAAAGCTTACGGTTCGGCATCGTTTTGACCTCGTGTCTGTTTCGCCTGACGCAAATCTGGATTTTTGAGGCGCGTCAAGCCGATGGCGGTTCACCTTGGCGCAATCGGCGGTTCATTGCAAATGTCGGGATCACAACCGCTGTTTCACCTGCGCCACGAAATCATCGCCGCGCTGTTCAAAATTGTCGTACTGGTCGAAACTGGCCGCCGCGGGGGCTAGCAGTACGGTTTCACCCGGCGCGGCGTCGCACATGGCCTGCTCCACCGCCTCGGCCATGGTGGTGCAGACGCGGGTTTCGACCGACAACTGCATGGCGAACGCGGCCGCCTCCCGCCCGATCACATAGGCGCACAGAACCTCGTCGGTCGCGTCGTTCAGCGCGGCAATGCCGCCCTCTTTCTCAAGCCCGCCGCAGATCCAGCGGATCTTCTTGAACGCGCCCAGCGCCTTGACCGCGCTGTCGACATTGGTGGCCTTGGAATCGTTTACGAAGGTCACGCCATTCGCCTCAGCGATGATCTGGCTGCGGTGCGGCAGACCCGGATAGCTGTGCATCGCGTCCTCGATCATCTTGGGCGCCAGCCCCAGCGCGCGGCAGGCAGCATAGGCCGAACACGCATTTTGATGGTTGTGGGTGCCTGGCAGGCCCTTGATGCCGCGCAGGTCGATCGAAGCGGCCTGCCGCCCTTTGCGATATTCCGACAGGAATCCCTTGCGGGCAAAGACCTGCCAGCCCGGGCCGGCCAATTTGCGCGCCACCGAGACGCGGATCACCCGGTCGTCGCCGGGCCCTTCGGCCAGTTGCCCTGCCAAAAACGCGCCTTCGATCTCGTCCACGCCGATCACGGCACGGTCAGGGCCACCTTCGGAGAACAGGCGGCGTTTGGCGGCGAAATAGCCGCCCATGCCCCCGTGCCGGTCTAGATGGTCGGGCGAGAGATTGGTGAACACCGCCACGTCGGGCGTCAGCGCACGCGCCAGTTCGGTCTGATAGCTGGAAAGTTCCAGCACCACCACCGATCCATCGCCGCCGGGCTCGATATCCAGCACCCCGCGCCCGATATTGCCCGCCAGCTGCGCCTCGCGCCCCGACTGGGTCAGGATGTGGTGGATCAGCGCGGCCGTGGTCGATTTCCCGTTCGAACCGGTGACGGCGACCACACGCGGCGGCACATCGAACTTGTCCCATTCGGCACCGCCCAACGAGCGGAAGAACAGACCAATGTCATTGTCGACCGGTACGCCAGCCTGCAGTGCGGCGGCAACAACCGGGTTCGGTTCGGGATAAAGATGGGGAATGCCGGGCGAAACGATCAAGGTGGCGATCGCGTCAAAGGCGCCCTGCCGTCGCAGGTCCTGACACATGAACCCCTCGGTCTCGGCCTTTTCGCGCGCGGCAGGGTTGTCATCCCAGCACACTGGCTCGGCTCCGCCCGCCCGCAATGCGCGCGCCGTGGCCAGGCCCGACCGCCCCAGCCCCAGAACCGCAACCTTATGTCCTGAAAACCCTTTGACCGGGATCATGCCGCGCACCTTCTTCCATCTGCCAATGCGCCGCCACCCTGTACCGAAGAATTGACCCTTGGCAAGGGCGGCGTCAGGCTCGCGCCCTTGGCGCGAGCCGGGCCCAACGGGTACAGGCGGGCCGCAGGCCTGCTGCGCCCGGCGGGAGCCTTACCGTACTTTCAGCGTCGCCAGACCGATCATCGCCAGGATCAGCGAGATGATCCAGAATCGGATCACGATGGTCGGTTCGGCCCAGCCTTTTTTCTCATAGTGGTGATGGATCGGCGCCATCAGGAACACCCGCCGCCCGGTGCGTTTGTAATACAGCACCTGGATGATCACGCTCAGCGCCTCGACCACGAACAGGCCGCCGACAATGGCCAGAACCAGCTCGTGCTTGGTGGCGACCGCGATGGCGCCCAATGCGCCGCCCAAGGCCAGCGATCCGGTATCCCCCATGAACACCGCGGCGGGCGGCGCGTTGTACCACAGAAACCCAAGCCCGCCGCCAAACAGCGCGGCGGTGAAAATCAGGATCTCGCCCGTGCCGGGGACATAATGCACGTCCAGATATTCGGTAAAGTCGACGCGTCCGACCGCATAGGCGATCACACCCAAAGTCGAGGCCGCGATCATCGCGGGCATGATGGCCAGCCCGTCCAGCCCGTCGGTCAGGTTAACGGCATTCGCCGCCCCCACGATCACCACGATCGAGAACGGAATGTAGAAGATACCCAGATTGATCAGCGTGTCCTTGAAGATCGGCACGGCCAACTGGTTCTGCAGCATCTCCGGGTGGTGCAGAGTCGCCCACAGCGCGGCCAGCGCGGCGATGATGATGCCCAAAGCAAGGCGCATCCTGCCGGAAACGCCCTTGGTATTCTGCTTGGACACCTTGGCATAGTCGTCCGCGAATCCGATGGCCGCATAGGCCAGCGTGACGAACAGAACCATCCAGACATAGGGGTTGTCCCAACGCGCCCACAACAGGGTCGACGTCACCAGTGCCCCCACGATCAGCAGCCCGCCCATCGTGGGTGTGCCGGCCTTGGAGAAATGCCCTTCGGGGCCATCATCGCGGATCGGCTGGCCCTTGCCCTGTTTCCGGCGCAGGACGTTGATCAACGGCTTGCCGAACAGAAAGCCAAAGATCAGTGCCGTCAGAAAGGCGCCGCCTGCGCGGAACGTGATATAGCGGAAGAGGTTGAAAAAATCCCCTCCATCCGACAGGGCGGTCAACCAATACAGCATCCAAAAGCCTTTCTCACACGGCGGTCATGGGTGGTCATGCGTCAAGCGCGCCCACTTGCCCCATTTTCCGCAGCCCGTCAACAATCCGTGCCAGCGCCATGCTGAGCGAGCCCTTCGCCAGAACCGCATCGCCCGCCTGAACCAGACCCGGTAGATGCCGGGCCATTTCGGCGCTGGTTTCAAACCACAGGCCACGCTTGCCCTCGGGCAAGGCCTCGTGCAGCGCCTGCATCAGCGGCCCGATGCAATGCACCTTGTCGATCCGTACCATGGCAGGCACATCCGCCAGCGCTGCGTGCATGGCGCGCTCTTGTGATCCCAGCTCCTTCATGTCGCCCAGAAAGGCGATGCGCCTTGCACCCTGCGCCGCCGCCAGTACATCCAGCGCCGCCGCCATCGAGGTCGGATTGGCATTGTAACTGTCATCCAGCAGTTCGATCTGCCCGCCATCCGGCAATGTCACCATCTCGCGCACGCCCCGCCCTGTAACCGGCGCCCATTTGGCCAGGCCGGCAATGGCCGCGTCCAGATCGACACCTAGCCCGACACAGGCGGCAAGCGCGCCCAGGCCGTTCATGGCAAAATGCGTCCCCGCCGATTGCACGTCGAAGGAAATAGGTCGGCCGAAGGCCTCGGCGGTCACGTGGATGTCTGTGGGCGACTGGGTCACGTCAATCAAACGGTAATCCGACGCGGTGCGGCCGAAATCCACGATCACAGCGCCATGTCGGGCGGCGCAGGTGCGCAGGATGTCGGTATGATCCAGGTCGGCGTTTACGATTGCGGCGCCGCCGGCCTCCAATCCTTCGAAGATGGCGGCCTTTTCATGGGCTATGCCGGCAACCGACTCGAACGCCTCGAGGTGAACCGCGGCGACCGTGGTGACCAGCGCCACATGCGGGCGGGCCTGCCGCGCGAGGGGTGCAATTTCGCCGGGGTGGTTCATGCCGATCTCGATCACCGCATATTCGGTGTCGCGCGGCATCCGGGCCAGAGTCAGCGGTACACCCCAATGGTTGTTGTAGCTAGCGACGCTGGCATGGGTGCGGCCCTGATCCGACAGGATGGTCGCCAGCATCTCCTTGGTCGAGGTCTTGCCGACACTGCCCGTCACCCCGACCACGCGGGCCTTGCACCGGTCACGGGCGGCGCGGCCCAGCGCCTCGAGCGCGGTCTGTACGTCATTGACGATCAACAGTGGCGCATCGTGGGCCACACCATCGGGCACCCGCGAGACCAGCGCGGCGGCGGCCCCCTTTTCCAGCGCCTGCGCCACGAAATCATGCCCGTCGCGCGCAGCTTTCAACGCCACGAACAGGTCGCCCGGTTGCAGCGTGCGCGTATCGATGGACACGCCGCGCGCCTGCCAATCGGTCGTGGCCCGTCCGCCCGTCGCGGCGGCGGCCTCGGATGCGGTCCAGAGTGTCATGCGACCCTCCCGTCCAGTGCGGCCACGGCGATGCTGGCCTGTTCCACGTCATCGAACGGCAGAACCTGGTCACCCACGATCTGCCCGGTCTCGTGCCCCTTGCCCGCGATCAGCAGCGCATCGCCCGGTTGCAATGCATCTATGCCGCGCAGGATGGCTTCGGCCCGGTCGGCAACCTCGGTCGCGTCGGGGGCCCCGGCCATCACCGCGGCGCGGATGGCGGCGGGGTCTTCCGAGCGCGGGTTGTCGTCGGTGACAAAGACGATATCGGCGTTCTCGGCCGCGGCGCGGCCCATCAGCGGGCGCTTGGTCGCATCCCGGTCGCCGCCCGCGCCGACGATGGCGATCAACCGGCCCATCACATGCGGGCGCAGCGCCTGCAAGGCGGTGATCACAGCGTCGGGCGTGTGTGCGTAATCGACGAACACCGCCGCGCCGTTGCTGCGGGTCGCGGCCAACTGCATCCGCCCCCGCACCGTAGTCAGATGCGGCAGGGTGTCGAAGACATGTTCAGCCTCGTCTCCGCTGGCGATGACCAGCCCGCAGGCCAGCAGAACGTTTTCGGCCTGAAACCCACCGATCAGGTTCAGCCGGGTCTGGAAGGTCTTGCCGCGCCAGGCAAAGCGCAAATCCTGCCCGGTGGAATCAAACCGTTGATTCAAAAGGCAAAGGTCGACATCCCCGCTGCCCACGGTCAGAACTGTCTGACCGCGTGATCCCGCAATATCACGGATCGCGCCCCCTTTCGGGTCATCCATGTTGATGACCGCCGTTCCGTCCTGCGGCAGAACCCGGTCGAACAGGCCGGCCTTGGCGGCGAAATACGCCTCGAACGTCGCGTGATAGTCCAGGTGATCCTGGGTGAAATTCGAAAACCCCGCCGCCGTCAAATGCACGCCGTCCAGCCGGCGCTGGTCCAGCCCATGCGACGAGGCCTCCATCGCGGCGTGGGTCACGCCCGCCACCGCGGCCTCGGCCAGACAGCGATGCAGGGTGATGGGTTCGGGCGTGGTATGGGCCAGCGGTGCCGTCCAGGCGCCTTCGACTCCTGTAGTGCCGAGATTGACGGCCATGTGGCCCAGCTCGGTCCAGATCTGGCGCACGAAGGTCGAAATCGAGGTCTTGCCGTTGGTGCCGGTGACCGCCACCATGGTGCGCGGCTGCGCTCCGAACCACAATGCGGCGCTGTAGGCCAGCGTCTGGCGCGGGTCCTGCACCACCACCAGGGCGGCGTCCGAGCCGGCCAGTTCATCAGCGGCGATCCGCGCGCCCTCGGCATCGGTCAGGATGGCGGCAGCCCCCATACGCAGGGCATATTGGATGAATTCGCCCCCATGCACGCGCGTCCCCGGCAGCGCCGCGAACAGAAAGCCGTCCTTGACCTGACGGCTGTCCACGGCCAGCCCTGTAATCTCCGGGTCGGCACCGCCGCGCGCGGTCAGGGCCAGCTGGCTGAGTTTCTTTGACCTTGCGCCCATGACCCACCTCTGTCGGACTGCCTAGTTCGAGGTCAGCGTTATAGCAGCGCGATCCTCAGGCTCAAGCCGCGGACGCAAGCCCAGCAGCGGCGCGATGCGGCCGATCAGCTCGGCCGCCACGGGCACCGCCGTCCAGCCTGCCGTGCGGCGCTTTTCGCCGTAGGCCAGGATCGACGGTTCATCCAGCGCAACGATCAGTACATATTTCGGGTCATAGGCCGGAAAGACCGAGGCGAAGGTAGCGATCACCTTGTCATCATAGTAACCGCCGCGCGGCTTGGGCTTGTCGGCGGTTCCGGTTTTCCCGGCCACGGCATAACCCGGCACGTCACCAAAGCTGGCGGTTCCGTCCGTTACCACCCTGCGCAGCATCATCAGCGATTGCTGTGCGGCATTTTCCGACATCACGCGCGGCCCGTATTGCGGCCCATTGCGGCGCAGGATCGTGGGGCTGACATAATGCCCGCCATTGGCGATTGCGGCATAGCCCGCCGCCAGATGCATCGCGCTGGTCGACAGGCCGTGGCCGTAGGAAATGGTGACGGTGCTCAGTTCACCCCATTTCTTGGGCTTGAGCGGTACACCGCCCTTGGCCTCGACGATCTCGAACGGCGTGGGGTCGAACATGCCCAGCGCGTCCAGGAACTGTTGCTGGCGCTCGGCACCGATCTGCAGCGCCAACCGCCCCGTGCCGCGGTTCGAGCTGTGCACGATCACATCGGCGACGCTGATCTTGCCGTAATTCTTGCCGTTGAATTCGCCGATCGGGAAACGCCCGATTTTCATCGGACCGGAGGTGTCGATGATCGTGTCGGCATTGACCAGACCCAGATCGACCGCTTGCGCGGCAGTGAAGATCTTGAAAACCGAGCCCAGCTCGTAAACACCCTGCACATAGCGGTTGAACAGCGGGCTGTCCGAAGGATCGAACCCCGAGGTCGGCGGGCGCGGACGGTCGTTCGGGTCGAACGATGGCAGCGACGCAGCAGCGATCACTTCGCCGGTATGGGCGTTCATCAGCACGGCCGAAGCGCCCTTGGCGTTCATGATCTTCATGCCGCCGTCCAGAACTTGTTCCACCGCCGCCTGAACGGTCAGGTCCAGTGACAGCTGTAGCGGTTTGTTGCCGTTGGCCGGGTCGCGCAGATAGTCGTCGAACTGTTTTTCCACCCCGGCCACACCGATCACCTCGGCAGCCGAGACGCCTTCGCGCCCAAAGCCCGACCCGCCAAGGATATGCGCGGCCAGCCGGCCGTTGGGATAGAGCCGCATCTCGCGCGGGCCGAACAGGATCCCCGGATCGCCGATGTCATGAACTGCCTGCTTTTGTTCCGGTGAGATGCGTTTCTTGATCCAAAGGAATTTGCGCTTGCCGGTGAAGTCCTTGATCAGGCGGTCCTTGTCCAGATCGGGAAAGATCGCGGCCAGCTTTTCCGCGGCGCCGATCGGGTCGATCATCAGCGGCGGCTGGGCATAAACCGAATAGGTATCCAGATTGGTGGCCAGGATCCGCCCGTGCCGGTCTACGATATTGGCCCGCTGCATGGCGATCGAGGCGCCGGGGGCGCTGGCGACGGGTTCCTGCGCCTCGGACGTGGCCAAAACGCCCATGCGGAACCCCACGACACCGAAGGCCAAAAAGAAGAACACGCCCAGAACCAACAACCGCCCCTCGGCGCGGGCGCGGGCGCGGTCTTTCATCTCTTCATGGCGGCGGCGGATGTTCTCGCGCTCGATCACCTTGGGGTTTTCACCGCGGGCGCGGGCCTCTAGGATGCGGGCAAGCGGACGGAGGGGTGTGCGCGTCATGGGATTTGCACCTCGCCCAGGGCCTGAGTGTCGGTGATCGCCTGCAATTCGACCGGGTCGGCGATGGGCAGGTCGGGATCCTCGGCATAGGCGATCTGGTCGGCGCGCCCGAATTGCTCGGCGCGCAGCGGCAGCAGGCCCAGACGTTCGAAATTCAAGTCGGCCAATTCACGCAGGCGGTCGGGGCGATTCAGATAGGCCCATTCGGCCTGCAATATTGCCAGTCGCGCCTGCGCCGCGCCGATCTGGCGCTGCAAGGACTGGGTTTCCTTCAATACTTGCTGGGTGCGGTAGTTTTCCTGATAGGCCCACAGGGCCAACCCGAAAACGCCCAAGGCAGTCAACGCAAACAGAATACTCTTCATCTTGCCTTTCCCCCGATTATGGGCATGCCGATGGCGCGGGCATCAATTTCCCCCGCCGGAGCATCGGTACGAACAGCAACCCGCAACTTGGCCGAGCGTGCGCGCGGGTTGTCCTGCAACTCCTGCGCATCGGGGCCGATGGCCTTGCGGGTCTTCAACGTGAATTGCGGCTGATCCTGCCGGATCTCGGGCGCATAGCGGTTGGCACGGCCGGTCTTGCCCGCGCGCGATTGAAAAAAACGTTTGACCATCCGGTCCTCGACCGAGTGGAAGGTGACAACGGCCAGTTGCCCGCCCGGCTTTAACGCGCGCTCGGCGGCCATCAGGCCCTGAAACAGTTCTTCGTATTCGGCATTCACCGCAATGCGCAGCGCCTGGAATGACCGCGTGGCCGGGTGGGACTGCCCGGGTTTGGCGCGCGGCAGACAGGATTCGACGATTTCGGCCAGACGCAGGGTGGTGGTGATGGGTGCCTCGGCACGGGCTTTGACGATGGCGCGCGCGATGCGACGGCTGGCGCGCTCTTCGCCATAGTGGAACAGGATGTCGGCCAGTTGCGCCTCGGTGGCGGTGTTGACCAGATCGGCTGCGCTTTCGCCCTCCTGACTCATGCGCATGTCCAGCGGGCCGTCCTTCATGAAGGAAAAGCCACGCTCGGCCTGGTCCAGCTGCATGGACGAGACGCCGAGATCCAGCACCACGCCGTCAAGGTCGCTGGCATATTCATCCATTCGAGAGAAAACACCCGGCTGCATCACCAGCCGGTCGCCATATTCCGCTGCCCAATCCGCCGCCATTTCAAACGCCAAGGGGTCCCGATCGACACCGATCACCTTGTCGGCGCCGGCCTCAAGCAGCCCTCGCGTGTATCCGCCCGCACCAAAGGTACCATCCAGCCAAGTGCCCGAAACCGGCTGGACCGCGTCCAGCAAGGGGCGCAGCAGAACGGGAATATGGGGCTTGTCGCTGGGAGTGTGATCCGCGCCGGCCATGCCGTCACGCACCTTCGATGCCATCAAGGAACTGCATCGGATCGAAATCCTCGGGCAGGTCGTCCAGCCATTCTTCGGTAGCGGCCAGTTCCTCGGCCTCGTAAGTCTCGGGCTTCCAGATCTGGAACGTGTCGCCCGCGGCGATGAAGAACGCCTCGCCCTCAAGCCCGATCTTGTTGCGCAGCTTGGCCGGCAGAACAAGGCGTCCGGTTTCATCGACTGTGGTCGGGAAGGACTGTCCGTGGAACAGGCGCTGCAACATCTTTCGCTGCATCGAACCGCGCGGCAGCGCGTCGATCTTGGCATCGACCTCGTCGATCGCCTCCATCGTATAGCATTCAAGGTATTTACGGCGATGGTCGCCATAGACGATCACCAGTTCGGGATTGCCGCCCGGCTGCCAGTTGGGGTCCGAGGCCTCGAGCACGCGGCGAAATGAGGCCGGGATCGACACCCTGCCCTTCGCGTCCACCTTGTGGTGGCTTTCACCTCTGAACCTGCGCGCCAAGACGACTGTCCCTTTCGCTTGCGCCCCACCAAAAATCGTATCCCCCGGATGAAAAACGGCGGGTTGATCTGCTGCCACTGATCAACCCGCCGCATTGACCCGCTTTGCGGGATGTCCAGCTGCGCGCGCCACCTGGGGGGATGTCTGCTCGCCCGCGCGCCGGATCTGTTGAGTGATGAAAGCGAGATGCCTGTATGAAACCTGTTTGTTATTTGGTTCGGGGTCGTTTGGCGCCCCATGTGCCTCGTCCTCATCGGATGTATAAGGGATGCCATGGGAATTCATGGAAATCAATGAGAAATTTTCTCCGAATCCAAATCCACACTGGAATACCACTCATTCCACCAATCTACAAACAGCTCATTTGCACCTCTATTTGTAGGCATATTCACAATGCACACAATATATGGACCATTTCTTCACTGAGAACTTTTTCCCATGAATTCCCAACTTTCTTCAGATGCTCATCACCAAAACCGGATTTTTTAGCGAAATCTCCCTGATCGACCCGAATCACTGCGCCTCTCAGTCCGGCAGACCAAGCCGTTTTCCAGGTCGATCCCACGAAATCCCGCATCTCCCGTTTGATCCCATGCACACCCATTGATGTGGCCTGCCCGAGTTCAAGGCATCTCAAGAACGCTGAAATCTCAACTTTTCGCGCGTAAATTTTTGGCAAAATTGACAAGGCGGCTTTTGCCCCACGTCGTGACACACACAGGGCATCTGCGAAAAACCCATATTTTATTGGCATCTTTGGGCTGCAGTGAGGATTCTCCCGTCAATCTATGCATTTGCTGCATAGCGGCATTGAGAGTGCTCGGTATTGTGCACCCGCAGCATTCGCTTATTTTCGGTTTCAAGAAAACGCCGTGGACACGCGGCAGTCACTCACACGGATTAGGTAACGAACATGGCAGTCGCATCCACCAACAGCGCAGTCAAAGGCGCCTCGGCATTCCGCTTCGCGTCGCTGATCGAAGCTGCAAAAACCCGTTTCGCACGGTACCGCCTGTACCGCCAAACTCTGAACGAACTGTCCGAGCTGTCGGATCGCGAACTGGCCGACCTGGGCCTGCACCGCTCGATGATCCGTCGCCTGGCCATGCAGGCCGCCGAGGAACAGTACGCGCGCTGAGCGCAACGAAATAACGAGATCAGGTCCACTTCTCCTCCCATAGGACCTGTATTTAAGCGGCAGCATCTCTCCTCCTCCCTGGTGCTGCCGCACCCTATACCGGCCCCAACCTGCCGGAAGCCGATACATCGGGGCTCTCCTCCTCCCTGCCCTGATGTTGAAAGCGCGCGGCGGCGTCCTCCTCCTCCCTGACGTCGCCGCGCACTTCGAGATACCGGGCAAGACCCGGGAACGGATGCATCGGGTTCTCCTCCTCCCTTCCCGATGTGAAAAGAGCGCGGTGGCACCCCTCCTCCTCCCTGGTGTCACCGCGCGCTTCAGATACCGGGCAAAACCCGGGTTCGGATGCATCAGGGCTCTCCTCCTCCCTGCTCTGATGTTGCCAAGAACGGCGGTTCCCCTCCTCCTCCCTGGGAACCGCCGTTTTTTCTTTCGGGCATGAAAAAGGCGCCACGGGCATGCCCGGGCGCAAAACAACAAATCTAGCATGTGCCGGCAGGCACATTCCGCTGGATCAGAACGGCACGTCGTCCTTGGCGGTCAGGAAGCGGGCGACGACCTTCTTTGTCCCGGCCTTGTCGAACTCGACCTCAACCTTGTCCCCCTCGATCCCGACCACGCCGCCATAGCCGAACTTCTGGTGGAACACCCGCTCGCCCAGCGTGAAGCTGGCGACGGCGGTCGCGTCGATCACGGTGTTGCGGGACTCGCGCGGCTGCGACATGCCGTATTGGCCCTGCCGCGCCTGCATCCGTTTCCAGCCGGGCGAGTTGTAGACGTTGGCCTGCGCCGCGCGCGTTTCAATGCCTGCCGACATCTGACCGCCGCCATATAGGCCCGGAGGCGTTAGCACCTCGACATGATCCTCGGGCAACTCGTCGATGAAGCGCGAGGGCATCGCGTTCTGCCATTGCCCGAACACGCGCCGGTTGGCGGCGAAGGAAATGGTGCAGACCTCTTCGGCGCGGGTGATGCCGACGTAGGCCAGCCGCCGTTCCTCCTCGAGCCCCTTAAGACCGGTTTCGTCCATCGACCGTTGCGAGGGAAACAGCCCGTCCTCCCACCCCGGCAGGAACACGGCCGGAAACTCCAACCCCTTGGCGGCATGCAGGGTCATGATCGAGACCTTGGGCCCACCGCTGTCCTGTTCGTTGTCCATTACCAGGCTGACATGCTCCAGGAATCCTTGCAGGTTCTCGAAATTGTCCAGCTGGTTGACCAGTTCCTTGAGGTTTTCCAGCCGGCCCGGCGCCTCGGGTGTCTTGTCGTTCTGCCAGTGCGCGGTATAGCCGGATTCGTCCAGCACGATCTGCGCCAGTTCGATATGCGACACCTCGGGCGGGCCGTAGCGAACAGGTGCAGTGCCGTCGTCGATGACCGCATCATCCTCGATCTCGATCCGGGGGCCGCGGGTCATCGCGTTCCAGCGCGCCAGCCCGTCGACCAGTTCGCGCAGGGCCGCGGCGCCCTTGCCCTTGATCAGCCCTTGTTCAACCGCGATCCGCGCGCCCTGAACCAGTGACACGCCATGATCCCGCGCGGTGCGCTGGATCGTCTGCTGCGCCTTGTCGCCCAGGCCGCGCTTGGGGGTGTTCACGATCCGCTCGAAGGCCAGATCGTCCTCGGGGGAAACCACCAGCCGGAAATAGGCCATGGCATCCCGGATCTCCATTCGTTCATAGAATCGCGGGCCGCCGATCACCTTGTAGGGCAGGCCGATGGTCAGGAAGCGGTCCTCGAAGGCGCGCATCTGGTGGCTGGCGCGCACGAGGATGGCGATTTCATCGAGATCAAATTTTTGGAAAGGCTCCTCCAAAGAAAGCCCTTCCCGTTTCCGCATTGTTAATTCCCAAACGAGGTCCTTGTTGTTTTCTTCCGCCCAAAAGCCTTCGTCCGCAAAGAAGCTGTCGTGCTCCTTTAGCTGCTCAAGTACCTGCTCTCTGCTATTTAGCTTTCGCAGTGCACCCAGCTCATCAAGACGCTCCACTTCCCTCATCATTTGTTCTGATCGAGAGTTTTGCCTGCGTTTAGCTATTGGAGAATTTCCACTAACGAGGTCTTCGATCTGTTCTCCGATCCAGCGGGCCTCTTCTTCGCCATCCCAATGGCCGATCAGTCGGACCTTTTCGCCGTTTTTTGCAGCAGTCCACAACTCCTTGCCCAGACGGCTTTCATTGCCGCGGATGACGGTCGAGGCGGCGGCCAGGATGTGCGGGGTCGAGCGGTAGTTCTGTTCCAGCCTCACCACATGGGCGCCGGGAAAGTCCTTTTCGAACCGCAGGATGTTGCCCACCTCGGCCCCGCGCCAGCCATAGATCGACTGGTCGTCGTCGCCCACGCAGCAGATGTTCTTGTGCCCGCCCGCCAGCAGCCGCAGCCACAGGTATTGGGCGATGTTGGTGTCCTGGTATTCGTCCACGAGGATGTAGCGAAACCAACGCTGGTATTGTTCCAGCACGTCCGCGTGGGTCTGGAAGATGGTGACCATGTGCAACAGCAGGTCGCCGAAATCCACCGCGTTCAGCTCACGCAGGCGAGTCTGGTATTGGGCATAAAGCTCGACGCCCTTGTTGTTGTAGGCCCCGGCATCGGCGGTGGGCACCTTGTCGGGCGTCAGGGCGCGGTTCTTCCAGTCGTCAATGATGCCGGCCAGCATCCGCGCGGGCCAGCGTTTGTCGTCAATGTTCGCCGCCTGCACCAGCTGCTTGAGCAGGCGCAGCTGATCGTCGGTATCCAGAATGGTGAAGTTCGACTTCAGGCCCGCCAGTTCCGCATGGCGGCGCAGCAGCTTGACACAGATCGAGTGGAAGGTGCCCAGCCACGGCATTCCCTCGGCGGGCTGGCCCAGCAGGCGGCCGACCCGTTCCTTCATCTCGCGCGCGGCCTTGTTGGTGAAGGTCACGGCCAGAATCTCGTTCGGGCGGGCCCGCCCGGTGTTCAGCAGATGTGCGATGCGGGTGGTTAGGGCCTTGGTCTTGCCGGTTCCCGCCCCGGCCAGCATCAGGATTGGGCCATCCAATAGCTCGACCGCCTCGCGCTGCGCCGGGTTCAATTCATTCAAGTAGTCCGCCTCGGGCCGAAGCGCGGCCATGGCGCGGGCCGACAGCGAAGCGCCTTCGAAGGCGTCATTTTCATCGAAACTGCTCATGCGCCCAAACTAAGCCGGAAGCGCGCCGAGGGAAAGGGTTTGTTCACGACTTGTTCGCACGATCTTTCAGATTTTCCATCCGATGGCTGCATTGCTGCGGGGCTTGGGGTGCATCTGTCCGAAACCCTTGCCGAATCGGGCCTCAGGTCGGATCAATCGACATGGACCTGCACAGCACCTATCCGGGGATCGAGGATCTGAAACGCCGCGCACGCCGTCGGCTGCCGCGCTTTGTCTGGGACTATGTCGACAGCGGCACCGGGGCTGAGACCGCGCTCAGACGCAACCGGGCGGCGCTGGACCGCATCGGGTTTCTGCCCGCCATCCTGAAAGGCCCGCTGGAATTCGACACCGGCACCCGCTTTTCGGGGCGCGACTACCCCCTGCCCTTCGGCATGGCTCCGATCGGGATGTGCGGGCTGGTCTGGCCTGGAGCCGAAGCGCTGATGGCCCGCGCCGCCGCGCAGGCGGGCATTCCCTATGTTCTGTCCACTGTCGCCAGCCAAAGCCCCGAGGACATGGCCCCGCATATCGGCCCCGACGCCTGGTTCCAATTGTACCCGCCCAAGGACCCCGAGATTCGTACCGACCTGCTGAACCGCGCCCGGTCCGCCGGGTTCGGCACTCTTGTGCTGACGGTCGATGTGCCCGTGGCCTCGCGCCGGGAACGGCAGACCCGCTCGGGCCTGACCCATCCGCCGCGCCTGACGCCGCGCCTGCTGGCGCAGATCGCCGCCCGCCCGGCCTGGGCCTGGGGCATGGCGCGTCACGGCAAGCCCCGGATGCGCACGCTGGACAAATATATCGACGGCACCACCAACCTGCCGCCCACGGCGCATATTGGATACCTGCTCAGGACCTCTCCGGGCATGGATTATGTCAAGTGGCTGCGCGACCACTGGCAGGGGCCGCTCATCATAAAGGGCGTGCTGCGCCCCGATGATGCCGAGCGGCTGAAGAAGGCCGGGATCGACGCTCTGTGGGTGTCGAATCACGGTGGTCGCCAGTTCGATGGCGCGCCGGCCAGCATCGACATGCTGCCCGCAATCCGCGCCGCGACCGACCTGCCGCTGATCTTCGACAGCGGCGTTTCGGGCGGGCTGGATATTCTGCGGGCGCGCGCCTTGGGCGCCGATCTGGTCATGCTGGGGCGGGCTTTCCTCTATGGCGTTGCAGCATTGGGCGCGCGCGGCCCGACCCATGTCATCGACATTCTGCGGCAGGATATGCTTGCAAATATGGGACAATTGGGCGCCGCAACGCTAAAAGATCTTCCGGATGTTACCGCAAACATTGATGCCGCGATGCAGCACGTGCCATAAAACGCCGCAATAGGCGGCGTTTGCGAGCGATAACATGCCGGTTCTACCCAGAACTACAGATATATCTGCGTGCAAACTCGGTCTATTAACACGGCCAAATGCAAAAGACCGGGACTTGCCATGACTGACTTCAAGAAAATCCTGATCGCCAACAGGGGTGAGATTGCCATTCGCGTAATGCGCGCCGCGAACGAGATGGGCAAACGCACCGTTGCCGTCTATGCCGAGGAGGACAAGCTGGGCCTGCACCGGTTCAAGGCGGACGAGGCGTATCGCATCGGCGAGGGTCTGGGCCCGGTCGCGGCCTATCTGTCGATCGACGAGATCATCCGCGTCGCCAAGGAAAGCGGCGCTGACGCCATCCACCCGGGCTATGGCCTGCTGTCGGAAAACCCCGATTTCGTGGATGCCTGCGTGCAAAACGGCATCACCTTCATTGGCCCCAAAGCTGAAACCATGCGCGCCCTGGGCGACAAGGCCAGCGCCCGCAAGGTAGCGATTGCCGCCGGCGTGCCGGTGATCCCGGCGACCGAGGTTCTGGGCGATGACATGGACGCGATCCGCAAGGAAGCGGCCGAGATCGGCTATCCGCTGATGCTCAAGGCGTCGTGGGGCGGCGGCGGCCGCGGGATGCGCCCGATCTATTCCGAAGACGAGTTGGAGGAGAAGGTTCTGGAAGGCCGCCGCGAGGCCGAGGCCGCGTTCGGCAATGGTGAGGGCTATCTGGAAAAGATGATCACTCGCGCCCGCCATGTCGAGGTGCAGATCCTGGGCGACAAGCACGGGCAGATCTATCACCTGTATGAACGCGACTGCTCGGTCCAGCGCCGCAACCAGAAGGTCGTGGAACGCGCCCCTGCCCCGTATCTGACCGAAGAACAACGCGTCGAACTGTGCGACCTGGGCCGCCGCATCTGCGCGCATGTGAACTATGAATGCGCCGGTACGGTGGAATTCCTGATGGATATGGAGACCGGCAAGTTCTACTTCATCGAGGTGAACCCCCGCGTCCAGGTCGAACACACCGTGACCGAAGAGGTCACCGGCATCGACATCGTGCAGGCGCAGATCCTGATCGCCGAGGGCAAGACCTTGGCCGAGGCCACCGGCAAGGCCAGCCAGGACGAGATCCGCCTCAACGGCCACGCGCTGCAGACCCGTGTGACCACCGAGGATCCGCTCAACAACTTCATCCCCGACTATGGACGCATCACGGCCTATCGCTCGGCCACGGGCATGGGTATCCGGCTGGACGGCGGCACGGCCTATGCCGGTGGGGTGATCACGCGGTATTACGACTCGCTGCTAACCAAGGTCACCGCCTGGGCGCCCACGCCGGAAAAGGCGATCGCCCGCATGGACCGCGCCCTGCGCGAGTTCCGCGTGCGCGGCGTTTCAACCAACATCGCCTTTGTCGAGAACCTGCTGAAGCACCCGACCTTCCTGTCGAACGAATACACCACCAAGTTCATCGACGAGACGCCCGAGCTGTTCCAGTTCAAGAAGCGCCGCGACCGGGGCACCAAGGTTCTGACCTATATCGCCGACATCACGGTCAACGGGCATCCCGAGACCAAGGATCGCCCGCGCCCGCGTGCCGACCTGAAAGAACCGAAGCCCCCCGCGCCCAAGGCCGAACCGCTGATGGGCACACGCAACCTGCTGGAACAGAAAGGCCCGCAGGCCGTGGCCGACTGGATGAAGGCCCAGCGCCAGTTGCTGATCACCGACACCACCATGCGCGACGGGCACCAGTCGCTTCTGGCCACCCGCATGCGCTCGATCGACATGATCCGCGTGGCACCCAGCTATGCCGCGAACCTGCCGCAGCTGTTCTCTGTCGAATGCTGGGGCGGGGCAACGTTCGACGTGGCTTATCGCTTTTTGCAGGAATGCCCGTGGCAGCGCCTGCGCGACCTGCGCGAGGCCATGCCCAACCTGATGACCCAGATGCTGCTGCGCGGCGCCAATGGGGTGGGCTATACCAATTATCCCGACAACGTGGTGCAGGAGTTCGTGCGCCAGGCCGCCAAGAACATCGACGTGTTCCGCGTGTTCGACTCTCTGAACTGGGTCGAGAACATGCGCGTGGCGATGGACGCGGTGATCGAGAACGGCAAGATCTGCGAAGGCACCGTCTGCTATACCGGCGATATCCTTGATCCGAACCGCGCCAAGTATGACCTGAAATACTATGTCGGCATGGCCAAAGAACTGCGCGATGCCGGTGCCCATGTTCTGGGCCTTAAAGACATGGCCGGTCTCTTGAAACCCGCCGCCGCGCGGGTTCTGATCCGCGCACTGAAAGAAGAGGTCGGCCTGCCGATCCATTTCCATACCCACGACACCGCCGGCATCGCCAGCGCCACCATCCTGGCGGCCAGCGAGGCGGGCGTGGACGTGGTGGACTGCGCGATGGACAGCTTCTCAGGCAATACCAGCCAGGCGACGCTGGGCACTGTGGTCGAGGCCCTGCGCCACACCGACCGCGACACCGGGCTGGACATCAAGGCGATCCGCGAGATCAGCGATTATTTCGAGGCGGTGCGCGCCCAGTACGCCGCCTTCGAATCCGGGCTGCAGGCCCCCGCCTCCGAGGTCTATCTGCACGAGATGCCGGGCGGCCAGTTCACCAACCTCAAGGCGCAGGCGCGGTCGATGGGGCTGGAGGAACGCTGGCACGAGGTGGCGCAGATGTATGCGGACGTGAACCAGATGTTCGGCGACATCGTCAAAGTGACGCCGTCCTCGAAAGTGGTGGGCGATATGGCGCTGATGATGGTCAGCCAGAGTCTGACCCGTGAGCAGGTCGAAGACCCCGATGTCGATGTCGCCTTCCCCGACTCGGTCATCGACATGATGCGCGGTAACCTGGGCCAGCCGCCCGGCGGCTTCCCGGAGAAGATCGTCAAGAAGGTGTTGAAGGGTGAAAAACCCAATACCGAACGCCCCGGCAAACACCTGCCGCCGATCGATCTGGAGGCCACCCGCGCCGAGCTATCGAAACTGCTGGAGGGCAAGGAGGTCGATGACGAGGACCTGAACGGATACCTCATGTATCCCAAGGTGTTCCTGGACTACATGGGCCGTCACCGGATCTATGGCCCGGTGCGCACCCTGCCGACCAAGACATTCTTCTACGGCATGGAGCCGGGCGAGGAGATCTCGGCCGAGATCGACCCCGGCAAGACGCTGGAAATCCGGTGCCAGGCGATCAGCGAGACCGACGAAAAAGGTGAGGTGAAGGTGTTCTTCGAACTGAACGGTCAGCCCCGCGTGATCCGGGTGCCCAACCGGATGGTCCAGGCCTCGACCATTCAGCGGCCGAAGGCCGAGCCGGGCAACGCCAACCATGTCGGCGCACCAATGCCGGGCGTGGTGTCGACCGTGGCCGTGACCGCAGGCCAGGAAGTCAAGGAAGGCGACCTTCTGCTGACCATCGAGGCGATGAAAATGGAAACCGGCATCCATGCCGAGCGCGACGCCACCGTGAAGGCGGTGCATGTCCAGCCCGGCGGCCAGATCGACGCCAAGGACCTGCTGATCGAACTGGAGTGACCAGTATCGTCACAAAAAAGGCGCGCCCCACGGCGCGCCTTTTTTTCGTTTCTACCCGTTCAGCCGTCGCTGGTTTCCGCGACGGGCTGTTGCGGCAACTGGTCCGGCGTGTCGTCGATCGAAACCTCGTCGTCCTGCTCGATCGGCGCCGGCAGGCCCAACAGGTCGTGCAGTTCATGCAACGCCGGATCCGACAGGTCGCGGCCGCCGGTCAGCGTGTCCAGCGCCTCTCGCGGATCATCAGCCTCGGCCAGCGCGTCTTCGGCCTCGGTCACGGCCTGTTCGGCCTCGGCCACGGCGGCTTCATACTTTTCCTGCGCGGTGATGCCTTCGGCGGCTTCTTCCTCGGTCGGCGCGAACTGGTCTTCGATCTCAGAGTCGGTCAAGCCTTGCAGGTCGGCCAATTCCCGTTCGCGCTGTTCAAGATCCTCGGCCGCGCCAGAGAAACCGAGTATGCTCTGCTGATAGCTGTAAAGCTTCCCCGGCATGCTGTTCGGGGCCGCGTTCATCAAAGCCGTCTGGCTGGCATGAGCAGCATTCAATCCCTTGAGTTCGGACGCGATCTTGCCGTGTTTGCTGGGTTTGACATAGGGTTCTTCCACCACCGTAGTCACGGGCGCGACCCTTGCCTTCCGGACCGGTGTCTCGGCCTTCTTTTTCCCTTTGAACAGGTTGTCCAGTTTCGCCACGAACCCGTTCTGCCCGGTGCTGCGGTTATTCGATTTGGCTGACTTGCGCTCGGTTTTGGGCTTGGACAGCCCCAATCCGGACAAGAAACCTTTGCCCTGACCCGATTTGCCTTTGCTGGCGTTGCTGCGCCCGGAATTGCCGCTCTTGGCGCTTCCGCGGTCGCCGGCCTTGTCGGCTCCTTTGCCCTTGCCGCCATCGTTGCCGCCGCCTTTGCCCCCACCGTTGCCGTTGCCATTTCCGTTCTTGGCAATCGCAATGTCAGGCGTGGCCACAACCGCAACGAAGCCGACCGCCCCGGCCAGCAATATCGATGTCGCCACGACCCGCGAAATTGAAGAAATCTTATGCATCACTAACTCCTTCCGAGCTATCCGGGACGAACGCATCACGACACGGATTGCGGACAAATAGAGATTAACGAATACACTAAATTTAGAAAGTGGCAAAAGTCTGACGACGAAACCCTGTCAGCTGTTGGACGCCAGTGTCCGGACTTGCATCACAACCCTTGACTCCCTGTGATCTTGGCGGTGCTTGTCCGGCTGACCGGCCATCAACGCCAGCAGGATTGCGCCTGCCAAGGCCACAAGCTTCAAATTCTCGACCCTGCCCCTCATTTCACCTCCACTATCGTCTCAGCCGGGTGTTTCAGGTTTTGAACGGCCGCGCGGCGCTGTTCCGTCGGAAAATTTTTTCGGTTTTCGTGCGTTTTTCCTCTTGCAGCTTTCCGCCAGAATTTATAGTTCACGCCTCACTCGACGGCGCGGGCGTAGCTCAGGGGTAGAGCATTACCTTGCCAAGGTAAGGGTCGTGAGTTCGAATCTCATCGCCCGCTCCAACGAGGACCGAAAGGTCATACAAGATATCTGTTTGCGGGCGTAGCTCAGGGGTAGAGCATTACCTTGCCAAGGTAAGGGTCGTGAGTTCGAATCTCATCGCCCGCTCCAGATGTCAGCTTTTTCCGAACACAAAGTCGGGTCCGACCCAGCCGCATATCGGCCGGATCGGTGTGCGTTGTCAGAACGCCTTGAACGTCATCGTGGTCAGCGACCGTTCGATGTTGGGAATGTCCAGCAGCCGTTCGTTGATGAAATGCCCCACGTCCTGGTCCTTGGGGATGTAGAGCTTGAGCAGCAAGTCCCATTCTCCGCTGGTCGAATACAGCTCCGAATGAATCTCGCGCAGCGCGATTTCTTCGGCGACCTTGTAGGTGGTGCCGGGTTTGCAGCGGATCTGGATGAAGACGCAGGTGGACATTTGCAATGACCTTGTTTGTTTCCTTGCGCGCAAGCTGGCACGCCGGGCAGCCGGGTGCAATCCCTTGCAACAGTTGGCCGCGACCGAAACGATCTGACTGGAATCCCCCGCCCGTCCCCGTCTATAAGCGCCCCTGTAGCAAGAGGATTTCGCCAATGCGCACAGCTTCGATCAGCCGCAAGACCGCCGAGACCGCGATTTCGGTCGAGGTCAACCTCGACGGCACCGGCACCTATGACAACCAGACCGGCGTGGGGTTCTTCGATCACATGCTGGACCAGTTGGCGCGGCATTCCCTGATCGACATGACGATCCGGGCCAAGGGCGACTATCACATCGACGACCACCACACCGTCGAAGACACCGGCATCGCGCTGGGTCAGGCGCTGACGCAGGCGCTGGGGGACAAGAAAGGCATCCGGCGGTATGGCGAGTGCCACCTGCCGATGGATGACGCGCAGGTGCGCTGCGCGCTGGACCTGTCGGGCCGACCGTTTCTGGTTTGGAACGTGGACCTGCCGACACCCAAGATCGGCAGTTTCGACACCGAGTTGGTGCGCGAGTTCTTTCAGGCGCTGGCCACCCATGGCGGCATCACCCTGCATATCGACCAGTTGCACGGGTTCAACAGTCACCACATCGCCGAGGCGGCGTTCAAGGCCGTCGCCCGCGCCCTGCGCCAAGCGGTCGAGACCGATCCGCGCAAAGGGGATGCGATTCCATCCACCAAAGGCGCGCTCTAGATGCTGACCGCGATCATCGACTACGAAAGCGGCAACCTGCACTCGGCGGAAAAGGCGTTTCAACGCATGGCGCGCGAGCTGGACGCGGGCGAGGTCGTCGTGACTTCGGACGCCGATGTGGTGGCGCGCGCCGATCGGCTGGTGCTGCCCGGCGACGGCGCCTTTCCCGCCTGCGAGGCCGAGCTGCGCGGGCACAAGGGCATCCACGATGCGATGGTCGAAGCGGTCGAGCAGAAAGGCCGCCCATTCCTAGGTATCTGCGTCGGCATGCAGCTGATGGCGACCACGGGCCGCGAATATACCGACACGCCAGGCCTGAATTGGGTGACCGGAGACGTGGTGCGGATCGAGCCCACGGACCGAACGCTTAAGGTTCCGCATATGGGGTGGAACGATCTGGTGATCGAGAGCGAGCACCCGGTGTTCGACGGCGTCAACTCAGGCGATCATGTCTATTTCGTCCACTCCTACCATTTCCGCGTCGCCAATCCGGCGCAGCGTCTGGCCCATGTGGACTATGGCGGGCCGGTCACGGCCGTAATCGGCCGCGACACGATGATCGGGATGCAGTTTCACCCTGAAAAAAGCCAGGATGTGGGCCTGAGGATGATCGGAAACTTCCTGACTTGGGCCCCCTGACCGGTTACTGCACGCGGGTCCAGGCCTGGCCGCGACAGATCAGGCCGCCCGCAACGCAACCCTTGACCGTCAGCTTGTTCTGACCGTCCAGCGACATCTTGGAGTTGTAGGTCTTGTCCCGGTCCGGTGCCCAGATCTTGCCGCCGCTGTAGCTGCCTCCGCCATCCGCGACCATGTCCCAGATGATGTTCTTGCCCAGGTTCTCATAATCCAGCTGCTGGTTTCCGTCCTTGTCGAACGCGCTGTCGATGATGCCGCAAACGGCGCTGCCGCAAGGGCTGATCGAAACGTGCAGATATCCGCCGGTATCCCCCGGCTGGGTTTTCCAAAGCCCGTCGACCGGGTCATCGGCACGTGCGCCAGTGGCCATGGTGACCAGCGCCGCAGCAGCGGCCAGAGCAAGTTTGTTCATGGTGTCCTCCCTGTTTTGCAGGCAGTCTGACCGCCGGCACCCGTTCCGGCAAGATTGACTTTGCGTCGCGTTGCATCCCCTGCCCCGCCTGTGCCATATCCCGCGCCAGTACCAGTCACGAGAAGGCCGCCCGACATGATCCTCTACCCCGCAATCGACCTGAAAGACGGCCAGGCCGTGCGCCTTCTGCGCGGCGAGATGGACAAGGCCACAGTCTTCAACGAAGACCCCGCCGCCCAGGCCCGCGCGTTTGTCGAAGCCGGCTGTGAATGGCTGCATCTGGTGGACCTGAATGGCGCTTTCGCCGGGGAACCCGTGAACGCCGCCCCGGTCGAGGCGATCCTGAAGTCCTGCGAGGTACCGGCCCAGCTGGGCGGCGGCATCCGCGACATGGCCACGATCGAGACCTGGCTGGACAAAGGGCTGGCCCGGGTGATTCTGGGCACGGTTGCGGTGGAAAACCCCGATCTGGTCCGTCAGGCGGCCAAGGCCTTTCCCGGCCAGGTCGCCGTCGGCATCGACGCACGCAACGGACGCGTCGCCACCAAGGGCTGGGCCGAGGAAACCGACGTGATGGTGACCGACCTGGCGCGCAGCTTTGAAGACGCGGGCGTGGCGGCGATCATCTACACCGACATCAACCGCGACGGCGCGATGCAAGGCCCCAATGTCGAGGCCACGGCCGACCTGGCCCGGGCAGTCTCGATCCCGGTGATCGCCAGCGGTGGGGTCAGTTCGCTGGACGACCTGATCGCGCTGCGCGACTGCGGCGCAAACTTGAACGGCGCGATTTCAGGTCGCGCGCTTTATGACGGAGCGCTTGATCTGCGCCAAGCGCTGGCAGCATTGCGCGACTGACCGCTTCATCTGGCCCGAAATATCCTCGGGGGTGAATTGGCCGCAGGCCAAGAGGGGGCAGACAGCCCCCTGCCCCTCCAAAACAAATTGCGCCGACAGAATCCCCAGGGCTATAACCACCCCATGCTAAAAACCCGCATCATTCCCTGTCTGGATGTCGCCGATGGCCGCGTAGTCAAAGGCGTGAACTTCGTGGGCCTGCGCGACGCGGGCGATCCGGTGGAATCGGCCAAGGCCTATGACGCCGCCGGCGCTGACGAGATCTGCTTTCTTGACATCCACGCCACCCACGAAAACCGCGGCACCATGTTCGACGTGGTTCAGCGCACGGCCGAGCAGTGCTTCGTACCGCTGACAGTGGGTGGCGGCGTGCGTACCAAGGATGACGTGCGCGCGCTGCTGCTGGCGGGGGCCGACAAGGTCAGCTTCAACTCGGCCGCCGTGTCCAACCCCGACGTGATCGCCGAAGCTGCCGACCAGTTCGGCAGCCAGTGCATCGTCTGCGCCATCGACGCCAAAACCGTCAGCCCCGGCAAATGGGAGATCTTCACCCACGGCGGGCGCAAACCTACCGGCATCGACGCCGTCGAATTTGCCAAAACCGTCGTCGCCAAGGGCGCTGGCGAAATTCTGCTGACATCGATGGACCGCGACGGCACCAAGGCGGGGTTCAACATTCCCCTCACCCGCGCGATCTCGGACGCGGTCGACGTGCCGGTGATCGCCTCGGGCGGCGTGGGTAATCTGGACCACTTGGTCGAAGGCGTGACCGAAGGTGGGGCCAGCGCGGTGCTTGCGGCGTCGATCTTCCATTTCGGCGAATACACGATCCGCGAGGCCAAGGAACACATGGCCGCTGCGGGTATCCCCATGAGGCTGACATGAGCATACTGGATGATCTGGCCGCCACGATCGCATCCCGCAAGGGCGCGGACCCCGAATCCAGTTGGACCGCCAAGCTGCTGTCCAAAGGCCCCGAGAAATGCGCCGAGAAGTTCGGCGAGGAAGCCGTGGAGGCGATCATCGAAGCCGTGAAGGGCGACCGCGACCGGCTGACATCCGAGGCCGCCGACGTGCTGTATCACCTGCTGGTCATGCTGGCCGCACGCGACGTGGCGCTGGAGGACGTTCTGGCCGAGCTTGCCAGGCGGCAAGGCACCAGCGGCATCGCCGAAAAGGCCGCACGCGACCGGGGCTGACACCCGGCTTTCACCAATAGCGTCCGCGCCCTATACTGGTTGACCGAAGCGCCTGTCGGGCGCAGGGTCGACAAGGGACGCAGGCATGTTCAAACCCATGATCTGGACAATGACGATGCTGGCCATTCTGGGGCTTGGCGCATGCACGTCCGCGCCGCCCGCCCGCAGCGACGATGTCGCGCGTCTGGCAGCCCAGATCCGGGCGCTGGGGCCCGAGGTGGACCCCGAAGAGGCCCAGCGCGCGGCTCGAATCGCCTACGCCTACACCGCGCAGCTGGCGCAGGAATACCAGATCACCGATCCGCCGCTGATCCACAATGCCAAGGTCAACAAGGGGCTGCGGCCGCGCGGGCTGTGCTGGCACTGGGCCGAGGACATGGAACGCCGCCTGAACCAAGAGAAGTTTCACACGCTGACCCTCCACCGCGCGATCGCCAATGCCGACAACCCGTTCCGAATAGATCACAGCACGGCGATCATCAGCCGCCGCGGCACTTCGATGTATGATGGAGTCGTCCTGGACCCCTGGCGCTATGGCGGGATTCTTTTCTGGGCGCCCTTGCGCAAGGACTCGCGGTACGAATGGGTCCCGCGCGACATCGTGCTGGAGAAACGACGGCAAGAGCAGGTGGCCCGGCTGAGACCGGCGGCGGTCAACTGAGCAGCTAGAGCTTGGACGAGATGATCCCCGTGGCGAACCCGCCCATACGCAGCTCTCCGAACAAGCGTTGATATTCGATCTTGGGGCAGCGGTTCATCACCACATCAACCCCGCGCGCCTGCGCCACCGCGGCGGCCTCGGCGTTTTCGACACCGATCTGCATCCAGATCGTGCGCAAGTCGGGAAAAGTGGCCAATGCCTCGTCCACGATCGGGGGAACGGCTTCGGACCTGCGGAAAATGTCCACCATGTCAACAGGTTCCGAGATTTCGGCCAACGAAGCCCGAACGGTTTCACCGAAAAGATCAGCTCCGGAATGGCCGGGATTGACTGGAATCACCCTGTACCCCTTGAGCGACAAGTAGCGCGCGACGTAATAGCTGGGCCGCACCGGATTCATCGACACGCCAACGACCGCTACCACCTTGGTGCGTTTCAGGACGGATCTGAGGAAGTCATCGGAATAGTCAGTCATGGCTGCAGCCTAGCCGTGACTTGGAAAAGAAAAAAGCGCCCAAGGATACCTTGAGCGCCAGTTGTTGGAACGAGGGACAGTGAAATGACCCGCGGCAGTTCCATTCCGCGGTCACTGTGACATTTAGGCATGAGTTAAGGAAAAAAAAGGGGCTGCGCGCAATTTTGTGATGACAGCTTGATCTCGGCGCACGTTCTCCAGTCATCGATACAAGATGTCAGGCCAGTTCACTTCGGCCTTGCGGATGTATTCCGCCATGTTCGCCTCCCATACCCTCTCGATCTCGGGTGAATGTGTAAGGTACAGGCGCCCGTCCACAATTTTCCAGGCTGTCGGGTCCGTGCTGCTAAGCTGACCGTGTGCCATGGCGAAGGCGCAATAGCCGCCAAACCGCGGAGCGAAGGCCCGTGGATTGCTTTCGAACGCCTCTCGATTCTCTTGAGAAACAAAATGCCACGCCGCTCCCTTCCACATCACCACGATGTCTGGCTTGCCCCGAACGGGGCGACCGTCCCGGAAATAGGACACGGTATCAAAGCCCGCCATCGCGCCGCTTGCAGTTTCAAAGAACACCGGTCGCTTTTGCGCCCACAGCGTGGTCGGGGCCATGCAGGCTAGGGAAAGACCGGTAAGGACAGAGCGTCGAGTCAGCATAGCAGTCACAGTTTGAGGGCAATAGGCGCTTCAAGATGCAACTTTTTTCGCGCCGCGAAACCCCCTTGACGCAGTTGTGAAGCCGCGTGTCACGCTGCGTTCAATCGAAAACGTCCTCGATAACATCCCAGGCTTCGTCGAGCACACGATACAGCAGGCCTTTTTTCTTTTTTCGGCGCTTGTTTTTGATCGGCACGTTGCGCCGCACTGCCACGCTGTCCGTCTTGCGCGGCTCGGGTTCCGGTGCTTTCTTGCGCGGCAGCATCTTGAGCTCATGCAGCGGGGCGCCGCAACTGGAACAGCTCAACTCATGCCGCTCGCGGCCTTTCAGGACCAGTGCGGCGCGGGTACCGCAATAACAGCATGTGGCAATCTTGGACGGGGCGGGAATGGCTGTCTCCTTTCAGTGCGGCTGAGACGCATATAGGGCAATCGCCGCAGCATTTGAGACGTTCAGCGAACCAAAACCGCCCGCCGCATCGATTTTGACAAGTTCATCCACGGTTTCCTTGGTCTTTTGCCGCAACCCCGGCCCCTCGGCCCCCAGCACGAGGGCCACGGGCTGATCGCGCCGGCCGTCCAGCGCCGCCTCGATGGTCTGATCGGCCTCACCATCCAAGCCCAGAACCAGGAACCCCATATTCTGCAACTTGACGATCGCGTCGGCAAGGTTGCGCACCCGCAGGTAAGGTTGGCGCTCCAGCGCCCCGCTGGCGGTCTTGGCCAGGGCACCGGTTTCCGGCGCCGAGTGATGGCGTGTGCCGATGACCGCGCTGGCGCCCAGAACCTCGGCCGAGCGCAGAATCGCGCCCACATTGTGCGGATCGGTCACGCGGTCCAGCAGCAGCACCCGAGGGTTTTTGCGCCCGATGCAATTCTCGGCAAGCCCCCCCCATTCCAGCGGCTTGACCTCAAGCGCCGCGCCCTGATGCACCGAGCCCGGGTCGATTGGTGCCGTGAACTTGCGCGGGTCGACGACCTCGGGCTGCAGTCCGGCCTCCGAGATCGCATCCGCCAGCTTGTCCTGCGCGTTGCGGGTCACGATCAGGCGCAGTTTCTGCCGCTTGGGGTTCATCAGCGCGTCGCGCACGGCGTGCAATCCGAACAGCCAGACTGTTTCGGACGCCGCCGCTTTGCGCGCCTGTTCTTTCTCGATCACCCACTTCGGTTTCTTCATTTTGCTGGCCTCCGGGCCGGGAAGGATGTTTCCTGCGCCAACGCGAAATTTTCCTGTTGACGCTGCTTTTGAGCGCTAGTAATCACGCCTCCACGTCAGGTGCAACGCCTGACAGTGGGCGACAGGCCGCAAGGTGTGGCAGGGGACTGTAACTCCCTCGCGGAGACGCACGCCTGGTTCGATTCCAGGGTCGCCCACCATCTCCACTCGAGCTTGTTGGAAATGGTGTCCGGGGCGCGCGTCTGGATGACGCGAATCCGCCCGACATTGCGTCAATGGCCGGGAAAACATGCGCGCCGCGGCAAAGCATGCGGTTGCACACCGCAAAATGCCTGCCAAGCTTGTAGGAAGGCACCGACGGTTCTGTCGCCGGACGGCACAAAAGTTTTCGAGGAAACCGATTTGCAACAGCGGGATAATCCGAATCCTCTTGCCGATCTTTACAACTCTCCTCGATGGACAGTTCACTTTTTTACAAAATAATATTTCCTTTCCAGCCACTTGTTGGGGAATTTTCCTTCTGCCCCCCATACTCGGCTTGCGAGGTTGTGTTTTACCCGACGGAAGAGGAGCCCGAGGGCGCAACCCGCTGAATGGGAGGAATTCATGTCAAACAAATCTGTCACGCGTCGCGGCGTGCTGAAATCTGGTGCCGTCACAAGCGCCGGTCTGGCTCTGCCGACGATCTTCACCGCCTCGTCGGCCGCGGCCTATACCAACGAACCCACGGGCGGATCGGTCACGCTGGGCTTCAACGTGCCGCAGACCGGCCCCTATGCCGAAGAAGGCAATGACGAACTGCTGGCGCAGCAGCTGGCGGTCGAGCATCTGAACGGCGAAGGCGACGGCGGCTGCCTGAACACCTTCACGTCGAAGGCGCTGAAAGGCAACGGCATCCTGGGCAAGAAGGTCGAGTTCGTCACCGGCGACACGCAGACCAAGTCGGACGCGGCGCGCGCATCGGCCAAGTCGATGATCGAAAAAGATGGCGCGATCATGATCAACGGCGGCTCGTCCTCGGGCGTGGCCGTGGCCGTTCAGGGCCTCTGCCAAGAGGCGGGCGTGATCTTCATGGCCGGCCTGACGCATGCCAACGACACCACCGGCAAGGACAAGAAGGCGAACGGCTTCCGTCACTTCTTCAACGCCTACATGTCGGGCGCGGCGCTGGCGCCGGTGCTGGCCAAGGAAATGGGTTCCGACCGTCGGGCCTATCACCTGACCGCCGACTACAACTGGGGCTGGACCCAGGAAGAGTCGATCGTGGCCTCGACCGAGGCGATGGGCTGGGAGACGGTCAACACCGTCAAGACCCCGCTGGCATCGACCGACTTCTCGTCCTACATCGCGCCGGTTCTGAACTCGGGCGCGGACGTGCTGGTTTTGAACCACTACGGCGGCAACATGGTCAACTCGCTGACCAACGCGATCCAGTTCGGCCTGCTCGACAAGGTCGTGAACGGCAAGGACTTCAAGATCGTCGTTCCGCTCTATTCGGAACTGATGGCCGCCGGTGCGGGCGAGAACATCAAGGGCGTGCTGGGTTCGATGAACTGGAACTGGCAGTTGCAGGATGAGGGCACCAAGGCCTTCGTGAAGTCCTTCGGCGAGAAATACGGCAAGCCGCCGTCGAACTCGGCTCAGACCTGCTATGCCCAGGTTCTGCTTTATGCGGATGCGTGCGAGCGCGCCGGCACCTTCAACCCCTGCGGCGTCGTCGAGGCCCTGGAAGGTTTCGAGTTCGACGGGCTGGGCAATGGTCCGACCCTGTACCGCGCCGACGACCACCAGTGCTTCAAGGACGTGCTGGTCGTGCGTGGCAACATGAACCCGACCAACGCCTATGACACGCTCGAGATCGTCGAGATCACGCCGCGCGCGCAGGTGGAATACGCACCCGACCACCCGATGTTCGCCGGCGGCGAACTGGGCAAGTGCAACCCGGGCGCATAACCCCGGCACGAGATTTTCCACAAGGAAATCTCTGAGTCCGCAACACGGCTCTTCCCGGTCTCATGACCGGGGAGAGCTGCCGGGACCAGTCAAAGGTAAGGACAATGGACGCAATCCTACTGCAAATTCTGAACGGGCTGGACAAGGGCTCGGCCTATGCGTTGATCGCGCTGGGGCTGACGCTGATCTTCGGCACGCTCGGCGTGGTGAACTTCGCCCACGGGGCTTTGTTCATGATCGGCGCCTTCTGTGCCGTCACGCTTCAGAAGATCTTCAACCTCAGCTACGAGGTGGTCGATGAGACCCAGACCGACTTTCTGGGCAACCCGCTGAAGGTGAAGACCCCCTATGTCGAAAGCTGGTTCGGCCCCGAGCTGGGCGCGACCATCATCGACTGGTCCGTGCCACTGGCCATCCTGTTCGCGATCCCGATCATGCTGATGGTCGGCTACGTGATGGAACGCGGCCTGATCAAGCATTTCTACAAGCGTCCCCATGCAGATCAGATCCTTGTGACCTTCGGCCTGGCCATCGTTCTGCAAGAAATCATCAAGTATTTCTTCGGCGCCAACCCGATCCAGACCCCGCCGCCTGCCGCGCTGAGCGGGTCCGTCGATCTGGGCGTGGCGCTTGGCTTTGACCCGAATGCCATCATCTATCCGATCTGGCGACTGGTCTATTTCCTGTTCGCGGTCGTGATCATCGGAGGCGTGTTCTCTTTCCTGCAGTTCACCACCTTCGGCATGGTGGTGCGCGCCGGCATGGCCGACCGAGAAACCGTGGGCCTCTTGGGCATCAACATCGACCGCCGGTTCACCATCATGTTCGGCATCGCCGCCGCGGTGGCTGGCCTCGCGGGCGTGATGTACGGGCCGCTGAACCCGCCCAACTATCACATGGGCATGGACTTTCTGGTGCTCAGCTTCGTGGTCGTGGTCGTCGGCGGCATGGGCTCGCTACCCGGTGCGGTTCTGGCCGGGTTCCTTCTGGGCATCCTTGAAAGCTTTGCCTCGACCACCTGGGCGACCACCACGATCCCGGGCATCAACCAGATTATCATCTACCTGGTCGCGATCATCGTTCTTCTGACCCGTCCGCGGGGATTGATGGGCCGCAAAGGCGTGATGGAGGAATAACCCATGCTGGGACTGAACAAGAAAGACACAAGCCTGCTGATCGTCGTCGCAATCCTGACGCTGCTGGCCCCCTTCATCCTGAACCCCTTCCCCACTGACAGCGCCATGGCACAGTTCAATGCGGGCTATCCGGACCTGATGCAGCGGTTCGTGATCTTCGGCATCTTTGCCATCGGGTTCAACATCCTGTTCGGCCTGACCGGATACCTGTCCTTCGGCCACGCGGCCTTTCTGGGTGTGGGTTCCTACTCGGCCGTTTGGATGTTCAAGCTGCTCAGCTACAACGTCATTCCAGCCATCGCGTTGAGCGTCGTGGTCGCCGGGCTGTTCTCGGTTCTGATCGGCTATGTCAGCCTGCGCCGGTCGGGGATCTACTTTTCGATCCTGACGCTGGCCTTCGCGCAAATGAGCTTTGCGCTGGCCTATTCGGTGCTGTCGAACCCCAAGTTCAACCTGACCAACGGGGAAACCGGCCTGCAGGTCTATGCCGACGATCCGCAGATCCTGCAGGGGGCCAATGCGCCCGATCTGCCGCATCTGTTCGGCCTGCCGATGCGCGCGACCTACACGATGGATGTCGGCGCGTGGAGCTTTGACTTCAACGCGGGCTACTATCTGTGCGCGGTGATCATGATGGTGGTGTTCTACCTGGCGATCCGCATCTTCCGCTCGCCCTTTGGCATGATGCTGCGAGCGGTGAAGTCGAACCAGCAGCGGATGAACTATACCGGGCTGAACTCCAAGCCCTACACGCTGGCAGCCTTTGTGATCTCGGGCATGTATGCCGGCCTGGCCGGTGGCCTGATGGCCGCGATGGACCCGCTGGCCGGCGCCGAGCGGATGCAATGGACCGCCTCGGGCGAGGTCGTTCTGATGACCATCCTGGGCGGCACCGGTACTCTGATCGGACCGGTTCTGGGTGCTGGCTTCATCAAGTATTTCGAGAACATCTTCTCGAAGATCAACGACAACGTCCTGCACGGCTGGTTCGCCTTCCTGCCCGACGGGCTCGAGGACGCGGTGGTGTTCATCATCCACCCGTTCATCGGCAAGGGCTGGCACCTGACCTTGGGCATCCTGTTCATGCTGGTGGTGATCTACCTGCCCGGCGGGCTGGTCGAGGGCGGTCAGCGGTTGCTGAACTGGATCCGCCGCAAAAGCGTTGGCGGGGACGACACCCGCGAAGGCAAAACCGAGCCGGCAGAATAAGGGAACGCGTCAATGGCAATTCTGAAAGTAAAAGATGTCAGCAAGCGCTTCGGCGGCCTCAAGGCCCTGACGGACGTGAACCTGAGCGTCGAGGAGAACTCGGTCCATGCGATCATCGGCCCCAACGGGGCGGGCAAGTCCACCCTGCTGAACTGCCTGGTGGGCAAGCTGATCCCGGATACCGGTTCGGTCTTGTTCGACAACCAGTCTGTGCTGGGGCGCGAGCCGTACCAGATCAACCAGATGGGCATCAGCCGGGTGTTCCAGACCCCCGAGATCTTTGGCGAACTGACCGTAATGGAGAACATGCTGATCCCCATCTTCGCGATGCGAGACGGGGCATTCCGCATGCACGCCTACGAGACCATCGCCAACGAGAAAGAGGTGGTCGCACAGGCAGAGGCCATGCTGGAAGAGATGAACATGGCCGACAAACGGCACATGCATGCAGCCTCGCTGTCGCGCGGTGACAAGCGGCGACTCGAGATCGGCATGTGTCTCAGCCAGAAGCCTCGCCTGCTGCTGCTGGACGAGCCCACAGCCGGTATGGCACGGGCCGACACCAACAACACCATCGACCTGCTGAAGCAAATCAAGGATGAGCGCGACATCACCATCGCGATCATCGAGCACGACATGCATGTGGTGTTCAGCCTGGCCGAGCGGATCACCGTTCTGGCGCAGGGCACGCCGCTGGTCGAAGACACCCCCGAAAACATCCGCGGAAACCCCAAGGTCCGAGAAGCCTATCTGGGCGAGGCGGCGTGAGGAAAAGCTATGAACGAGAAACCTGACTTTTCGAAAAACGCCAACATGGCCAGCACCGCGCCCGCGTTCCTGTCGGTGTGGGACATGCATTCGTACTACGGCGAAAGCTACATCGTCCAAGGCGTCAGCTTCAACGTCCACGAGGGCGAGATCCTCGCCCTGCTGGGGCGCAACGGGGCCGGCAAGACTTCGACTCTGCGCTCGATCGCGCGCGTGGGCGAGCCCGAGGTGCGCCACGGCGAAATCTGGCTGGACCACAAGCCGCTGCACAACATGACCAGCTACGAGGCCGCCGCCGCCGGGTTGGGTCTTGTGCCCGAAGATCGGCGGATCATCCCAGGCCTGACGGTCGAGGAGAACTTGCAGCTGGCCCAGATCGCCCCCCCGATCGGCTGGTCGCTGGAACGGATCTACGAGCTGTTCCCGCGTCTGGGCGAACGGCGCAAGCAAGAGGGTGTGACTCTTTCGGGCGGCGAACAGCAGATGCTGTCGATCGCCCGCGCGCTGGCCCGGGACATCAAGGTGCTGCTGCTGGACGAACCCTATGAGGGCTTGGCCCCGGTGATCGTGGACGAGATCGAAAAGACGCTGATCCACATCAAGCAGCAGGGCATGACAACCATCATCGTCGAACAGAACGCCGTACGCGCGCTGCAACTGGCCGACAGGGCAATCATTCTGGACACCGGCTGCATCGTGTTTGACGGCACCGCGGACGAAGTGCTGGAAAACACCCAGCTGCGGGAGGAATATCTGGCGATCTGACCGTCAATTGGGCAGGCAGGCCCATTCGGCCACGACCTGCCCCTGCCGCAGGGCCAGAACCGTGCCGAACTGGTTCAAAACCGCTTCACTCTGACTGGGGCGCAGCAAGGCGATATCTCCGGGCTGCGCCTTGGTTGTTTTGGGACCCACCCAGACCTCTTGATTGCTTGAACGCCCGAACACGCCGGAATAGCCGAACCCGTCGGGCCAGACGGGGCTGGCCAGATAGTGCCCACCGGAAATGGCGAGGTTGGTCCGGCGCAGTCCGGGCAGGTCGATCCCCGGCACCGGGTTGCGCGGCATCACCTTGAGAACCGGCGTGGCCAGGAACAGAGCGGGCGAAAACGCCTGCGTCGATGCGTGGTCGAAATCCGAAGGTTTCACCAAAACCGACCCAAAGGCGACCTCGGTCGCCGGGCTCCGCGTGGCCGGATCTTGGAAGGTCAGGCTGCCGCCGGTGTTCAGGCACAGCCCCTGCGCCCCCTGCCCAAGCGCAGCGACCGCCTGCTCATAGGCTTTCGCACTGGCTCGCCGCGCGCGGCGTCGGAGCAACGCAGGCAGTTTGGCCAAATGCACCTCGTACCCCATCAGCCCCGACAGAGCGGCATGGGCATGACCCGCGATCCGCGCCGCAACGCCTGCGACCTGATCGGCGGCCAAGCCACCGCGGTGCAGGCCCACGTCGATCTCGAGCGACAGGCGCAGGGTTTGGTCCGTGTCAGCGGCCAGCGACAGATACGCGTCCAGCCGCTGTGGCGCGTCGATCAGCCACTGCACCCGCCGGGCGGCGTCGGGATGCGTCTCAAGAATCCGCCGGGCGGCGGTGACCGGCAGCGGTTTGCCCAGCAGGTGATCGGTGTCCGGCTCGGCGGCCAGCAGGGCCGACAGCATGGATTCGGAAAAGCTCATCAGGCCCGTTGTGGAAATCCGGGCGCGAATATGGTCCAGCAGAGGCAGGCACGGCAGCGATTTGGCCACAAGCCGGGCCTGCAAGCCGTGGCCCAACCCCGCGCGGGCAGCGTCGCAATTCGCCTCGACCCGGTCCATATCGACGACGGCAACCGGCCGGTCGACGCCATGATCGCGCAGCGCTTGGGTGAGATGTTCGAAATACTCTGCGGTCATGGGCGGAACATCCGGGCCAGTGCGGGCGTCAGGAACTTGCCCTTTGGATCCAGCCGTTCACGCAATGTGCAGAAGGCATCGAAATCGGGATAGAGGCGCGACAGATCGGAATAGGTCAGGCTGTGCAGCTTGCCCCAATGGGGGCGGCCGCCAGCCTGCAGAAACAGCGGCTCCATCGCCTCGAAATAGCGCAGATGGCCTTCCTTCGCATCGGTGTGGATGGCAACCGATACCCGTGGGCCACCTTGGAATGGTGACAGGCAGGCGTCGTCGCCCGCGGTCTGGCGCACCTCGATCGGGAAATAGATGTCGGCGTGGTCACGCTCCAACCGCCGAATCAGTTCGGACAGCACGTCCCGGGCGTTTTCGGGCGGCAGGTGGTATTCCATTTCCTTGAACCGGATGTGCCGGTCGCTGCACAGAACGCGCCAACTTTCACCGACGTAGTCCTCGTCGGACTGGGCCAGCGTCAGCAGACGTAGCAGGGCGCGCCGCGAGCCGGGGCTGAACCGACCTGCATTGCGCGCCAGCTTCAGAACCTTGACGGCGATCATGTCCAGATCGCGCGGCGCGCGGGTCTTGGGCGCGTCGGTGATATCGTGCCGGATTTCAACGGTCTCGCCGGTGAAGGGGATGTAGAAGAACTCGAAATTCCTGTTCTCGTCCCAATGCTGGTGCATGCGCTCCAGTGTGTCCTGCAGGTCGGACAGACGCACCCGACGGCGCAGATTGTATTTCGGCACGACGTTGATCTGTGCCTCGGTCACGATGCCCAGCAGACCCAGCGAAACCTGCACCATGTTCAGCGGAATATCGTCGGTGGTCAGGGTCTGCCCGCCAGCGCCGATCAGCCGGGCCGCGGTGATTTCGGCAGACAGGCACGGCAGGGTGCGCCCGGTGCCGTGGGTCGCCGTGGCTGCCGCGCCGGCCAGGGTCTGCACATTGATATCACCCAGATTGCGGAAGGCCCTGCCGTGCTCGGCCAGTGCCGGCGACAGATCGCGCAGCCGGGCATTGGCGTTGACCCAAGCCCGCTCCCCTTCGACCCGCGTCACGGGGGGCAGGTTTAAGGCTGTCAGGTCAATGATATGCTGCGCGCCCGGAACCAGCGGGGTGAAGGAATGCCCTGCCCCGACCGGACGCAGGGTTTCGGCCGAGGCGATCAACTGTTGAAGGTCTTCGGTCGTGGTCAGCCGCTTGGGCCGTATTTGGCTGGTCTGGTTGCCTGCCCAGTTCTGCCACATGGCTGATCCTCCTCCCATCCGGAGCAGAGGATTGCAGCCGGGGCGAAACCGAACAATACCGGTTTTCAGGACGTTACGTCGGGAAAACTGTTATTCGGCGGCAGGCCGCAGGTTGGCGACGCTGTCGAACCAGGCCTCGATGACGTCCAGATCGGGTTCTAGCGCCTGCGCCGCACCATCGGTGAATTCCACGAACTTGTCACGGTTCAGGCCGTTGACCCCGACCAGAACCGGGATATCAAGCGACAGCGCCTCGGCGATGACGGGGCGGAACCCGCGGCCATCGGCCTCGTGTTTGCCGAACTTGTTGACGATCAGCAATTGCGGACGGTTGGCCAAAGACGCCGTCACATAGCCCACCGCCTGCTCCAACGCCGCCGGGTCCAGTCGGCACCCGCGCGACTGGCTGCCCAACGACTGCGAGATACGGATGGTTTCGCCATCCGGCAGCACGCGCAGGTCCATGTCGCATTTGCTGCTGTCGGCGCATTCGGAGTTGGTCTGAACCACACCGGCCAGACGGGCGCCCTTGGCCAGCAGACGTTCAGCAACCGCGCTCAGCAGGCGGTCGGTTGCGCCGCGATCGGTAGTGGTGACATAGGCCAGGTGCATCGGCAGACCTCTCTGGGTTTCATTGTGTTGTTTCAATTAGCACGCATGAGGCGCCCCTTCCAGCACCGCATCAAGGCAGCGGAGACACTCCGATCACCGGCGCGTGCAGGTGCAACAGCGCGGCATAGGCCAGCCCTGCCACCAACCAGACCCAGGGCCTCGGCCAGGGGCGCGGCAGCCGCAGCGACAGGCGTGCTGTGTTGCGCGACAGGTGCGGCCAATCGGCCCCCATCTCGCGCGCCTTGCGCCTGTCGATCAGGGCCATGCCCATCCAGGCGAAACCCGCGAACAGGCCGAACAGGACCACATGTGCCAAGCTGCCATTGGCCAGCAGATGCGCCAGCGCCCACAACACTATCGCCAACAGGATCGGGTGGCGGGTGGTCCGCAGGAGACCGGACAGCTCGGGGTTGAACGGGCGACCTCCCAGCCCGCCGAAGGAAAACGGGTTGGTCGCCGCCAGCCCGGCCACCGCCAGCCAGCAGACGACGGGCATCACCAGCAGAGGCACCCAGCGCAGGATCGCCAGCGGCGGGATGACCTCGACATAGGGCGCGTTGGCCGCGGCCACGATCAGCCAGGCCAGAACCGCCAGCGACAGCGCGGAATAGACCGCGAAATAGGGTCCGCGCCCCATCAACCCGATCAGCCGCCCGCGCACTGCCGGATGCGCCGGAATGGCGTGGCTGAGCAGAAAGATCAGAAGTGCAGCAACAAAAGCGCCCCAACCGGCCATGGTCATATCCGCCTGTTTTGCACCCGGAATACCGGGGAAAACGGCCCCGCCTTGTCCGAAATCAAGTGTGGTCGGGGGCAGCTGCGCCGCCCCCGATCCGGGGTTACAGGCCCAGCGCCTTGCGGCGTTCCTCGGCAAATCCCTGAACCATGCGGTCGGCGATCAGCGCCAGAATGGCCATCGCTGCCCCGGCCGAAATGCCCAGCCCCACATCCGCCTGCCCCAACGCCAGATAGATCGACTGGCCCAGACCGGTCGTGCCGATCAACGCCGCGATCACCAGCATAGCAAAGGCATAGAGAATGGTCTGGTTCAGCCCCAGAAGGATCGTGGGCGCAGCATAGGGCGCACGCACGTCGCGCATGATCTGCCACTCGGTCGCTCCACTGGCGATCGCGGCCTCCATCATCTCGTCCGGGGTGTTGACCAGCCCGTGACGGGTGTAGCGGATCATCGGCACGATCGCATAGGCGCAGATCGCCAGAAAGGCCGAGAACTCGCCGATCTGGAACACCATCAGCACCGGGATCAGGAACACGAACAGGGGAATCGTCTGCAGCATGTCGCAGATCGGGCGCACGATCCTCCAGACTGGCGACCAGACCGCGCTGGCGAGGCCGATCAGCCCGCCGACGACGGCGCAGAAGAACACCGCCGCACCGCTGAGATAGAGCGACAGCAGCGCCCTCTCCCACAGGCCCGAGATCAGGATCGTGCTCAGCAGCGCCACCGACAGCGCCGCCAGACGCCAACCGCCCGCCACCCAGCCCAACGCCGCCACGCCAGTCAGAACGAAGGGCCATGGCAGATTCGCGATGCCCGTCTCGAGCATGCCGATCAGGATCAGCGTGACCAGACCGCCGGTCAGGTGCCCACGCCACGCCATCAGCAAGGCGATCACCGCACCGGCGGCGAACAGGCCATAGCTCATGCCCGGGGTCCACTGGAACCCCCAGGTAAAGGGCAGAACCGCCTGACTCAGACCGATCCGCAACGGCAGCAGCACATAGAACATCGAGTTGTTCTTGAGCGAATCCAGCCACGGCCCGTTATTCTGGGTAAAGGCTGTCAGGCCGGTGTCCACCGCCTTCGCGACCGGATCCAGCAGCGTCAGCTCGGACGGGTTGGGCAGCCGCGCCCAGAACAGCAGCGTAAACAGGACCGCAAAGCCAATAACCGCCCAGACAACGCGGTTGTCGTGACGATTGCGTTCAGTGGCTAGGGTGCCGCTCATTCGGTCAATCACCACGGCAAAGACAACGATCACCATGCCGGCCAGCAGAGATTCACCGAACTGCGCCTTGCGCATGGTCAGCAGGACCTCCCAACCGATGTCATTAAACCCGCCGATGACCGCTGCGATGATCACCATCGACAGGGCCGCCATCAGGCACTGGTTCACACCCACCATGATCTGCGTCGCCGCCGCCGGGATTTCCACCTGGAACAGCTGCTGGAACCGGGTGCCGCCCGACATGATGGCGGCTTCCTTGATCTCGGGCTCCACGCGCTCCAGCCCCAGCATCACGTTGCGCGCCATCGGCGGCGCTGCATAGATGGCCGAGGCGATCAGCCCCACCACCGGGCCAAACCCGAACAGCAGCAGCAACGGCGTCAGATAGGCAAAGGTCGGTACAGTCTGCATGATGTCCAACACCGCCTGAACCACTGATTTCACCCGAGGCACTTCGTTGGCCAGAATGCCAATTGCACTGCCAACGATCAGCGCGACCGGGACCGAAACAGCCACCAGCGCCAAGGTGTTCATGCTCTCGGCCCAATAGCCCGAGGCCAGCACGAAGCTTAGGCCCAGAAAGCCCAGCGCCGCCATGGGCAACCCACCCAGATACCAGCCGAGTGCCGTCACCAGCCCGATCAGGATCGGCCAGGGCGTGTGGCCCAGCACGAAATTAGCCCAGTTCATCGGATAGGCCATCAGGTCGGAAAACAGCCGGGCCGCCGGTTTGATTGCGTTCAGAAACCAGTCGAGTAAGGCGCCCACCCATTGCGTGGCCGGCACCTCCCACGTTGCGGGCCATTTGACCAGCCAGGGCGCGTGCGGCTCAAGCGCCAGGCACAGCGCTCCGACGATCAGCGTGATCAGCGCCGCCTGTGCCCCTGCCGTCAGGTGCGCCCGCGCGGGCGTGGGAACATCAGCTGCAACGGTCATGCGTCATCCACCTGCAAAGCGGCGGCAAGGTCCAAAGGATTTACCGTGCCGACGATCGCGCCGGTTTCGTCATGCACCGGCACCGGCTCGTACAAGGCCATGCAGCGGGCCAACGCCGCGTCCAGCGTCATGTTGACGGTCAGGCCAGGGTCATCCGGACCGCGCTCGGCATCGCCTGGATGCATGACCGAGGCGACCTTGGCGTGCTGGCCCTTGGCAACGTCCTTGGAAAACTCGCGCACATAATCGTCGACCGGGCGCAGAACGATGTCCGAGGGCGTGCCGATCTGCACGATCTTGCCGTCGCGCATGATCGCGATGCGGTCGGCCAGCTTCAGCGCCTCGGCAATGTCGTGGGTGATGAAGACGATGGATTTTTTCAGCGTCGCCTGAATGCGCAGGAATTCGTCTTGCAGCTGCCGCCGGATCAACGGGTCCAGCGCCGAGAACGGCTCGTCCAGGAACCAGATATCGGGGTTCACCGCCAACGAGCGGGCGATGCCCACGCGCTGCCTCTGCCCGCCCGACAATTGCCGCGGAAAACTCTCTTCGCGGCCTTCGAGACCGACCAGCGCGATGACCTCCTGCGCGCGGGCCAAACGTTCCTTGCGCCCCACGCCCTGCACGCGCAGCGGATAGGCCACGTTTTCGGCCACCGTCATGTGCGGAAACAGGCCGAAATGCTGGAACACCATGCCCATCTTCCTGCGGCGCAGCTCGGTCAGTTTCTTCTTGGGCGCACCGCGCACGTTGTCGCCGTCAATGCGGATTTCACCGCCCGTCCCTGGCAACAGCTGCGAGATGCAGCGGATGAGGGTCGACTTGCCCGACCCCGACAGCCCCATGATGACGAACAGTTCGCCATCGCGAACGTCGAAATTGGCGTTCTGCACGGCGGGAATGAACCCGTGTTCGCGCAGCTCGGCGGCGGCCTTTTCAGCGTCGTCCCCTGACCGAGCCAGCGCGTCGGTCAGGGCTTTCTCCGCACCTTGGCCAAAGACCTGCCAGAGATTCCGGCAGGCAATGGCTGGCGTATTCGCGTCAGTCACTTAGGCGGCTCACTTGGTTGCCGCGTCCACGACCGGACGCCATTTGTCTTCATTCTGGGCCATCCAGTCGGCCACGACCTCTTCGACCTTGCCACCATCTACATCGATCGCGCCCATCATCGGCTGCTGATCCTCGACGCTCAGTTGATAGTTCGACAGGATCTCATAGGCCGCCGGCCATTTGTCGGCCATGCCGTTCCAGGCGGCCTTGAAGATGCGCGAGGGCGCAAAGTCGCAGTCATTCACGGCATTGGGGTTCGGGCCCCAGGCCGGATCGGTGAAACAGGCCTCTTCACCCGGCGGCAGATCGACGAATTTCACGTCATAGGCCGACATCGCCCAATGCGGCTGCCAGAATGTGATCAACAGCGGCGACTTGCGCTCGGTCGAGGCACGAAGCTCGGCGATCAACGCCCCTTCGGATCCGGCGGGCACGGCTTTGAACGGCACATCCAGTCCCACCATACGATCGGCGCCAGGGGTGCCCCAGTCGGCCGGATAGTCGACCAGGCGGCCCATCGGCAGCGTTTCTGCGGTGGCGAAGACCTGCGCACAGTCATTCAGCGCCTCCCAAGCCGGCAGGCCCGGGCAGAGATCGGCCACATGCGCCGGATACGCGATGCCTTCCTTGGCATCCAGGCCCAGATCACCGATCTCGACCACAGTGCCCTCGGCGATCTTCTTGGCATACTCGTCCGACACGTTCGACGACCAGATTTCGAGCGTTGCGTCGATGTCACCATCGGCCAGCGCCTGGAATTGGTTCATCATGCCTGCGGTCACATATTCGACCTTGTAGCCGGCGGCCTCGAGCATCTCGCCCGCGACATGCGTGGTCACGTGCTGGCCGGTCCATTCGTTGATGGCCAGTTTGATCGGCTCGTCCACCGCGCCCATCTCGGCCGCGTGAACTGCGCCTGCGGCAACCACCGCCAGCAGACTAACACTGAGTTTTTTCATGGATTTGCTCCCTGTCTTCCTTGTTTTGCCCACCCCGGCAGGATTGGCCCGCCGGGTGACATGCCTGATGACATGACCATGTCGCAACATGCACAAATTTGGCCGGAAAAGAAAAGTGAACACTTGGACTGACTTGAAACATTTGCCGGTCCCGCCTCCCCTCCGTTCCGGTTGGAACATCAAGATCCTGCCGCGCGCGTCCGGTTTCGGTACGGCAGGTTATTGATTGACCAGTCAATCACAAACCCGATTCCCGTCATTTGTCGAGCATTTCTTTCGCAGCGCATGAAAAAATACCGGGTTTTCCCGGACTCAGCCCGTTTGAATATCCTCCCTATTCAGGCCAGGGTTGCACAAATAGGAACAAACGGGCAACATTCTGGCCGGAGGGTCGACACATGCACCATTTCGACGAAATCTATGGTCTGGCGACTGATCGGCACGGCGGGATCGACGCGCTCGAGCAGAAGCTGACCCGCCCCAAATCAACGGACGAACTGGCCCGGATGCCCGATGATCGCTGGTTGTCGATCTTGACCAAATGCATCTTTCAGGCCGGGTTCAACTGGAAGGTCATCGAGGCCAAGTGGGACGGATTCGAAGCCGCCTTCAATGGGTTCGACGTAGGGCGCTGCGCCTTCATGGATGACGAAAAATTCGACGCGTTGCTGCAGGATACCCGCATCGTGCGCAATGGAGCCAAGATCGCCACGGTGCGCGACAACGCCGCCTTCCTGCTGGAACTGCGCGCCGAGGGCGGCGCAGGCAAGGTGCTGGGCGGCTGGCCCTCGACCGACTATGTCGGATTGCTCGAGATGCTGGCCCGGCGCGGATCTCGGCTGGGCGGCGCCTCGGCCCAGTACGCGATGCGGTTCGCCGGGCGCGACAGTTTCATCCTGTCGCGCGACGTCACGGCCCGCCTGATCGCCGAAGGGGTGATTGACAAGCCCACCACCTCGAAAAGGGCGATGACCGCCGTGCAAACGGCGTTCAACACATGGATGGATCAATCGGGCCGGTCGCTGACGGAAATCAGCCGGGTTCTGGCCATGAGCCTTTGAAAACCGCTTGCGGCCCTGCCCTGCCGGGCTAGGCTTACATCATGATCCGGCTGGCTCTGATCCTTGTCGCGCTGACGCTTCTGTCCTGCGGTCGTCCGCTGACCGAGCGGGAAAAGGCCTTTGCCGCACAGGTGCAGGGCGACACGCTGGACCTGGATCGAGTGCGGCTGGTCCAGGGGGCCCCGGTGGCTGCGATCACTTATGAGCGCAAGGCCCGCCCTCGGCTGGCCTGCCGCGAACGCATTCTGCCCCCCATAAAGACCGAGACCGTTACCGGAAAACCCGCGGCCGTGGCCCTGTTCAACCAAGTGTATTTTACGCGGGACTGGTATCTCGAAGACTACATGGCCAGCTATCCCGATCGGATCAACCTGGTGGCCGCGATGCTGCTGGCGCATGAGCTGACCCATGTCTGGCAGTGGCAGAACCGCGCGGTGACAGGCTATCACCCCTTGCGCGCCGCGGCCGAGCATGGCGGGCGCAAGGATCCATACCTGTTCGACCTGGACAACTCGGCGGACTTTCTGGACTTTGGGTTTGAACAGCAAGGGGCCATCGTCGAGGAATATGTCTGCTGCCGCGCGCTGGACCCTAACGCGCCGCGCACCCGACGCCTGCACGAGATGTTGGACAAGTATCTCGACCTTGCCGCCCTGCCCGGCGACCGGCGCGAGAGCGACGTGATCCTTCCCTGGAGCGGTGCAAAGGTTCAGGGCATCTGCCGCTGAGAATCATCCGCCCTGCAAAGTCTCCAAATAGGCCACAAGGTCGGCAATGGGCTTGCTGGTCAGGATCGGTTGGCCGGTCGGCGCCTTGATCGCGGTGTCCTGCCCTTCGAAATAGGGGCCATAGACCGGCATCGGACTGCCATGGCTGACCAGCGGATCGCGCCCGTCGATGCGTTTAACCACCCGTTCGGTGGGAAAAACGCCGTCCGAGCCGCTCAACGCCGTCAGATTGGTGGGCTGGATGACCAGCACGCCGGCCATCGGGCCATGGCCGGTTGCATCCAGCCCGTGACAGGTGGCGCAGTGATGCAGGTACAGCTCTTCGCCCGTCCCGACGTCCTGCGCCCAGACGCTCGGGGCGGCCAACAGAGCCAGCGTTGCAAATGTCAGCAGTTTCATCGCGTTCCTCCATCCAGTCCGGCAAACGCAGACTTGCCCGGACCGGTGCAAGCCGCAATGATCCAGATCAACGAAACAGGCGACAAGGACCGGGGCAATGACACAATACGCAGCCATCATGCTGGCCGCCGGGATCGGCGTGCCAATCCTTGCGGCGCTGAATGCGGCCTTTGGCAAGTTGATCGGGTCGCCGACCGTCGCGGCGGTGATCCTGTTTGCCGTGGCCTTTGCCGCCTCGGCGATGGTGATGCTGCTGGGGCCGGGCACGCAGGCTGTGGCCAAAGTCGCGCACACGCCGAAGCACCTGTTGCTGGCCGGGGTTCTTATTGCCTTCTACGTCCTGTCGATCACCCATGTCGCGCCGCATTTCGGTGTGGGCAACGCGGTGTTCTTCGTGCTTTTGGGCCAGTTGATCAGCACCGCGGCCATCGACCATTTCGGCCTTTTCGGTGCGCAGATCACCCCGTTGACCCTAATGCGCGCCGGCGGGATCGCGGTGATGGCCGTGGGTGTCGCGATCACTCAGCTGGCCTGAGCACACCCCCGTCCAGCCGCAGCATCCGGTCCATGCGCGCCGCCAGGTCAACATTGTGCGTGGCGATCAACGCCGACAGGCCCGACTCGCGCACCAGATCCATCAGCGCGGCAAAGACCTGATCCGAGGTATCCGGGTCCAGATTCCCTGTTGGCTCGTCCGCCAACAGGACACGCGGTTCATTGGCCAGGGCCCGGCAGAAGGCCACCCGCTGCTGCTCGCCACCCGACAGGGCCGCCGGGCGGTGGTCGGCACGTTCGGCGACACCGACAAGGCCCAGCAAATCCATCGCGCGGGCCTTGGCCGCCCTTTCGGATACGCCATTCGCCAATTGCGGAAGCACAACGTTTTCCAGCGCGGTGAATTCCGGCAGCAGGTGGTGGAACTGGTACACAAAACCCACATCCCGCCGCCGCATCGCGGTGCGGGTGCGGTCGCCTTTGCCGGTCGCGTCCTGCCCGCCGATTTCGACCGTCCCGGAGTCCGGCGTATCCAGCAGACCGGCGATGTGCAGCAGGGTTGACTTGCCCGCACCCGAGGGTGCCACAAGTGCCACCGCCTCGCCGGCGCGCAGTTCCAGATCGGCGCCGCGCAGCACCTGCAACTCGGCGGGCGTGCTTTTCAGATAGGTCTTGGTCAGGCCGGTCAGACGCAAGGTCACATCATTCATAGCGCAGCGCCTCGACCGGGTTCAGCCGCGCCGCGCGGCGGGCCGGGAAGTAGGTGACGAAGAAGGACAGGCCCAGCGACATCCCAACCGCCTTGAGCACGTCCGACAGGTGCAGCTCGGCCGGCAAGGCATAGATGCCGCGGATCGCTGGATCCCAAACTCCGCCGCCCATCACGTAGTTCACGAAAGAGAAGATCGGGTCGATATAGAGCGCGAACAGGCAGCCCAGAATGACGCCCATCGCGGTGCCGATGATCCCGGTGAACGCACCGCAGATGAAGAACACGCGCAGCACCGAGCCCTCGCTGAGGCCGATGGTGCGCAGGATGCCGATGTCGCGGCCCTTGTTTTTGACCAGCATGATCAGGCCTGACACGATGTTCATCGCCGCGATCAGCACGAGTATCGACAGGATGATGAACATCACGTTGTCCTCGACCTCGAGCGCGCGCAGAAAACCACCCGACGCATCCAGCCACGTCCAGATCTGCACCCGCTCGCCCGCCGCCTCGAGGATCGGGATCAGGATCGGGTTCAGGTCCTCGGGACCGTCGACCATAACCTCGATCTCGTCGGCGACGCCCTCGCGGTTGAAAAAGCTCTGCGCCTCGGAAAACGGCATGTAGACGCGGGTGCGGTCGATGTCATAGCGCCCGGCCGAAAAAACGTAGACGACTTCATAGGCATTCACACGGGGCGAGGTGCCAAAGGCGGTTTTGACCCCGTTGGGCGTGGTCAGCTTGACCCTATCACCAACCGTGGCGCCGATGGCGCGGGCCACGCCCGAGCCGATGGCGATTCCCTCCTCGAACCGGGACAGATCGCCATAGGCCTGATCGCTTTGGGCGATGCCGGGCAGGTTGAGCAAGTCATCGGGGCGGATGCCGAACACCTCGGCGCCGCTGCTGCGATCTCGGTTTGTGATCAGGACCTGCCCCTTGACCAACGGCGCGGCGCGTTGAACGCCCGGCACCTGCGCGATGCGCTCGGCCATGGCGTCGTATTCAACGATGGTGCGATCCACCTGCCCGTGCGCGTCCAGTTCTCCGGCCGAGTAAACTGTAACGTGAGCGTTGGCCCCAAGAATGGTGCCCACGAATTCGGACCGGAACCCGGACCGGACCGCCAGCGTTGCGATCAGCGCGAAAACGGCCAGAGTGATTCCGATCAACGAGATCCATGTCATCACACTTACACCGCCCTCGGCACGCCGGGCGCGCAGATAGCGCCAAGCGATCTTCCATTCGAAGGCGGCAAAGGGAGGGGGTGTTCTGGCCATTCCTGCTCCGGCAAATCTGTGGTGGGGACATTTTCGGGATTTGGCTGGATGGTCAAGCCGGTTCCGGATGCGCGCGCCCGTTCAACCGGCCAGCGACGAAGTTGCATCCAGCACAGACTGGGTCGTCTCACGATCACTAATCCCTCGTCGCGCCAAGGCCTCGAACAAGCGATCTCGGGTTTCAGGTGTCAGCATGGAAACCGCCCGGTTGTGCAGGCCGAGGCTCAACAGTTCCGGTTCGTCGATCCTGGCAATCAGGCCTTCCAGCTTCTGTTGCGAATAGGTCGGCCACAGCCCCAGCGCGGTGCTGGGTGCGTCCTCGAACCACGGGCGCAAAGTCAGATCCGACCGGAGGCAAAACGCATTCAGCAGCATGAATTCCGAGGGTCTCCGGCGCGACCCGAAGAGCGACTGCACCGAACCGTAGCGTTCGTTGATCTCGTCCAACACCTCCAACACCAACGACCTGCGCACTGGGAACGGCGTCGAAAACGTCGTGGTCTTCAACGCCTCAATGTCCGGGACGGTGACCTGCAAAGCGTCCAGGCTCTGCCGCAGCCAGTTGCGGTGAAAATCGCTGTTGACCGAAATGAACGGAATCCGGGCAGCTCCGCCATCCGCAAAGAATTCTGCCTCATTGAAAGACCGCAGAAACAGGTTTTTGGTGTCCAGGATAACCATCTGCTCCGTCTCGGCGATCCGTGCGGCGCCCAGCTTGAGCACCTGTTGCGTGCGGTATCCGTTGTTGCCGCGCCAGCCCCCCTTTCGCACGAAAGGGATACGGTGCCGTCCTTCAATCAGAAGCCGGTCGCCCAGTGAGCGCCTGACGCATTGACCTGCCCCAAGCAGAATGTCATCGCCCCCGACCACCCGAACCTTGGATTGCAGAGGGCCATAGGCCGTTAATATGGGCTCGATACGCGCCTGCAATGCGGTTTCGTCCACGTCGTTCAGAACCACATGGATGGAAGCAACTTTGGCCGGATCAGCAAATCGCGCAAAGGAACGCGCCTGCAACTCGAGCAGCGGGTAATCCTTGGAATACACTATCGTGGCAAAACTCAGCACGGTCGGGTTGCCTTTCACAATCACTCGGCGCCGCTGTATCAGCTTCTCGACCTGCCGCCAAATCTGCTTTTCCGCGTTGGCGCAGAATCAGCCGTCGGGCGCAAATTCCAGCATCAGATGATATGTGAAAGACGATTATACCACTGGTTGTGAAGCCCATCTCAGACAGGTCTTTATTGTTTCAGGAATGAAGTCAATGTGAGGTTCATGCAGTATACTGAACTTGAAATGCAACATTTTCACAGCAACTTTGTTTCGCATTTTGCTTCTTTTGAGAAATTTTGGCACCCTGATTGTGGGGGAATACATTTTAAAGAGCGGGGGTCGCTCATGAATATTGAAGAGGAAATTGAACAGGTTGGTGCGCCAGCCACGACGATCATATCTCAGGACATGGATTGCGAAACCGCAGCGTTGTTGCGGGCCGTCATTCGACCGCTGTTTGCCGGCGCGGCCAGTTGGGCCGGTCTTGCCGACACGCTGCGTGAAAAAGGCTATCGCCTGGCATTCCAAAGCGGGCGCATGTGCCTGATGGACCGAGCGACCGGAAAACGGCTTTGCGGGTTGCGGTTTCTGGACATCGAATTGAAGGATCTGGTCCGTCGTATGGGTCGCCCCGTCGTAGTCGCCCGAGGTGACAGGGCGGATGGTGAACTGCTTCGTGCGCGTCCGGCGACGGGCGGGTCCTAGTACCGCCGCCAGAACTGGACGGACCGGCGCAGAGATTTGGCAAGGCTGTGTTTTGCGGCCCGCCGGATCGGCAGCGGCGTTTCCTGGCGCCTCAGCACCTCGATGAGCAGGTTTGCCGGCATATGCCCGCGGCGATAGAACTCTGCAAAATCATCCAGATCCAAGCCTTGTGCCGCGCGATAATCGGCAAAGAACCGTTGCCAGACGCGGGCATAATCCCGTCCCGTCGCTTGCTGGTCGCTGGTCTCGCCGCGGTCCCAGAACAATGAAATCGGCTCATCCATCCTTTCGCCGCGATAGCCCCCGGCAACCAACCGCAGCATCAGGTCATAATCACCAGCGATGCGGAACTGAGTGTCGTGTCCCCCCAATTCCTGAAAAACATCTCGCCGCAGAAAAACAGAGTTATGGCAAAACGGCATACGCTGAAGGATGGCCTTGACCGACATCCGTTTTTCCATCTTTTCGCCGCCGTCCGCGGACCGGTGAAGGGTTGATCCGAATAGATAGTCAGGACGGGTCGCGGTCAGTCGCTCGGCCGCCCGGTTCAGAAGATCATCCGCGGCCAACGAGTCGTCGGAATTAAGGAACAGGACATATTCGCCGCGTGCCGCTTCGACGCCGCGATTCATTGCGTCGTACAGGCCATGGTCCGGTTCACTGATCAGGCGCGTGCGCGGAGCGTTGACGATCAAGTCCTGAATAAATTCGACCGTCCCGTCCGACGATGCTCCGTCCTGAATGATGTGCTCGGAACGGTCGCAATTCTGCCGCGCCATGCATTCGATGACGCGACGAAACGTGTCCTGACGCCCTTGGGACAGCAGGTTCCAAGTTGCCGTGATCACCGAGATCAGCGGCGAGTCACCGGTATCAGGCGGTGCGCTCATAGATCTCGGCAATGCGGGTTACGGCGGCCTCGGGGCTCAGCTCTTCGCTTTCGCCGGTGCGGCGGTTGGTCAGCTCGACCACTCCGTTCTTCAACCCGCGCGGGCCGACGGTGATACGCCAGGGCAGGCCGATCAGGTCCATCGTGGCGAACTTGCCCCCTGCCCGCTCGTTGCGGTCGTCATAGAGCGGCTCGAGCCCCAGCGCGGTCAGCGCCTTGTAGATCTTGTCGCAGGCCGCGTCGGCCTCGTCATCGCCCTGCTTCAGGTTGACGATGCCGCAGTGGAACGGAGTCACGCCCTCGGGCCAGATGATGCCCTTGTCGTCGTGGCTGGCCTCGATGATCGCACCGATCAGGCGGCTGACGCCGATGCCGTGGCTGCCCATATGCACCGGAACCTGCTTGCCGTCGGGACCTTGCACGGTGGCGCCCATAGGCTCGGAGTACTTGGTGCCGAAATAGAAGATCTGACCCACTTCGATGCCACGCGCGCTGCGGCGGCGTTCCTCGGGCACCTGCCGGAACAGGGCCTCGTCATGGGTCTCGTCGGTGCGGGCATAGAGCGAGGTGAACTCCTCCATGATCGCCTGACACTGAGCCTTGTCGTCATAGTCGATGTCGCGCTCGCCAAGACGGATGTCGGTGACCGCGCTGTCATAGAACACCTCGGATTCGCCGGTATCGGCCAGCACCAGGAATTCATGCGTGTCGTCACCGCCAATCGGGCCGCTGTCTGCACGCATCGGGATCGCCTGCAGGCCCATGCGTTCGTAGGTGCGCAGATAGCTGACCAGGTGGCGGTTGTAGGCGTGAAGCGCGTCCTCTTTCGTCAGGTCGAAATTGTAGCCGTCCTTCATGTAGAACTCGCGGCCGCGCATCACACCGAAACGGGGGCGGATCTCGTCGCGGAACTTCCACTGGATCTGGTAGAGCGTCAGCGGCAGGTCCTTGTAGCTGTTGACGTGGCCGCGGAAGATGTCGGTGACCAGTTCCTCGGCCGTGGGCGTATAGAGCATGTCGCGGCCGTGCCGGTCCTTCATGCGCAGCATTTCCTGGCCGTAGTCATCATAACGCCCGGATTCGCGCCACAGGTCGGCCGATTGCAGGATCGGCATCTGGATCGGGATGTGCCCGGCGCGGATCTGCTCCTCGTGCACGATGTTTTCCAGCTTGCGCAGCACCTTGAAGCCAAGCGGTAGCCACGAATAGATCCCGGCGGCGGCCTGCTTGATCATCCCGGCGCGCAGCATCAGCCGGTGGCTGACGATCTGGGCTTCGGCGGGGTTCTCTTTGAGAACGGGCAGAAAATAACGGCTGAGGCGCATGTTTTTACCTTGCAGGTGAGAATTCCACGGACACGTGATTATGCGAAAGCCCCGCCGGGGGCAATCGGACAATGACCCAATCGCCGGTTCGTGGCCAGGCGGCTGTGCCTTTGATCAAACCACGTCGAAACCGGTGCACCGCTTGTCCGCCACGCCAAAATCCCGTCTCATGAAGCGCTTGCATCACAAGGTTGCATCGTCCAAGAACAACCACAGGCCTGCAGACAGGAGACCATGATGGCGTTGCCGGTTCGGGACCAGCTGAAATATTGGGGCGTGGCCGCGGCCGTTTTCGTGTTGGTGCTTTGGCTGCTGGGAGATGTCCTGCTGCCTTTCGTCATCGGCGGCGCGATCGCCTATTTCCTCGACCCCCTGGCCGATCGGCTAGAGCGCCTGGGTCTGTCGCGTGCGGCGGCGACCGCAACGATCACGATTATCGGCGTGCTGACCTTTCTTCTGATAATCCTGATGGTGGTTCCGGCGCTGATCACGCAACTGGCTGATCTGGTCGAAACCCTGCCCACCCTGTTCCAACAACTACGCGCCTTTGTCGAACAGCGGTTTCCCGCGCTTCTGGACAGTGAGTCAAACACGCATCAATTCCTGATGTCGCTGAGCGAAACCCTCAAGGCAAAGTCCGGCGACATCCTCGAAACGGTCGTCGCCTCGGTGGGATCGGCCGTGAACGTGGTGCTGTTGTTGGTGATCGTGCCCGTGGTGGCGGTGTATTTGCTGCTGGACTGGGATCACATGATTGCCCGCATCAACCAGCTTCTGCCCCGTGACCATGCGCCGACCATCCGCCGTCTGGCCTCGGAAATCGACGCGGTGCTGGCGTCTTTCGTGCGCGGAATGGGGTCGGTCTGCCTGATCCTGGGCACCTACTATGCGGTAGCGCTGATGATCGTAGGCCTGCAGTTCGGCCTGATCGTGGGTTTCATCGCGGGGCTGGTCACCTTCATTCCCTATCTGGGCGCCCTTATCGGCGGAACGCTGGCCATCGGCCTAGCGCTGTTCCAGTTCTGGGGCGACTGGGCATCGATCGGCCTGGTGGCCGGGATCTTCGCCATCGGCCAGGTGGTCGAGGGCAATTTACTGACCCCCAAGCTGGTGGGCAGCTCGGTCGGGTTGCACCCGGTGTGGCTGCTGCTGGCCCTGTCGGTCTTCGGATCGCTGTTCGGATTCGTGGGCATGTTGATCGCGGTTCCGGTCGCGGCGTCGCTGGGCGTGCTTGCACGTTTCGCCACTTCGCAATATCTGGCAGGCCGCCTCTACCGGGGGCATGACGAGCTGGACCGGGAAAGCGAGTAAATGGCCAGACAACTGAGTTTCGATCTTCCAGCCAAGACCGCGCTGGGACGCGAGGATTTTTTTGTATCACCGGCCAATGCGCTGGCGGTGGTTATGATCTCGGCCAATTCATGGCCAGGCAACAAGCTGGTCCTGTCCGGCCCAGCCGGGTCCGGCAAAACCCATTTGGCCCATGTCTGGGCGGCCGAAACCGGGGGGCGGATCGTGTCGGCGGCAGACCTGCGCCATGATTTGGTGCCCGCCCTGGCGCGGTCGCCGGTCGCGGTCGAGGACGTGCCGATGATCGCGGGCGACATCGAACGGCAGAAAACCTTGTTTCACCTGCACAACCTTGTTCTGGCGGAAGGGCATGCGCTGCTGATGACCGGACGGTTGGCGCCGAGGTTCTGGGAACTGCCCCTGGCCGATCTGCAAAGCCGGGTCGAGGGCGCGCATCACGTGGCCCTGGACCCGCCCGACGATGCGCTGCTGGGCGCGGTTCTGGCCAAGCTGTTCGTGGACCGGCAACTGAACCCCGGCCCCGAGGTGATCGCCTATCTGGTCAAGCACATGGACCGCCGGTTCGAGACCGCCGCCGAGGTCGTGGCCCAACTGGATCACGTCGCGTTGATGGAAAAGCGCGAAATCACCCGGGCACTGGCCGTCCGCGTGCTGAACAAGGACGTCGACGAAACCATCACCGGCGATTGACCGTTTGGGTCTGATTTCGCATCCTGCGCAGGAAGGGACCCCGGGGAAGAACATGGAACAGATTGCAGCCAGGATTCCGGATTGGGGATCATTCGGAAGACCATTGTTCGACGACCCGGGGATTCGCGACCTGTCGCGGGTCGGAGTGGTCGATGTCGGGTCGAACTCGGTGCGGATGGTGATCTTTGACGGCGCGGCGCGCTCGCCGGCCTACTTTTACAACGAAAAGGTGATGTGCGAACTGGGCGCCGGGCTGGCGGAAACCGGGCGATTGAACCCGCGCGGGCGTGAACGTGCGTTGGCCGCCCTGCGCCGGTTCGAACACCTTTCGCGCGATCTGGACCTACCCGGCCTTCATGTGGTGGCCACCGCCGCCGTGCGCGAGGCCGAGGACGGCCCCGATTTCTGCGACCAAGTCTGGGCCGAGACTGGCCTGCACGTGTCGGTCATCGACGGCGAGGAAGAGGCCCGGCTGTCCGCTCAGGGCGTGCTTCTGGGCTGGCCCGGTGCCTACGGGCTGATCTGCGACATCGGTGGCGCCTCTATGGAACTGGCCGAGATCGGCGGCAACTCTGTCGGGCGCTGCGTGACCTCGCCCTTGGGGCCGCTGAAGCTGCGCGATATCAAGGGCGGGCGACGGGCGCGCAAGGCACATATCAAGGAAACCATGGAGGCCCTGCGTGACAAGCTGGGGCCGCAGCGCGACCGGCTGTTCCTTGTGGGGGGCAGTTGGCGGGCCTTCGCTCGGCTGGACATGCTGCGCCGTGGCTATCCGCTGAACGTGCTGCATGAATACCGCATGACCACCAAGCAGGTTCGCGAGACGATCAAGTTCATCGAAAAAAACGACGCCGAAAAGCTGCGGTCGCGGGCCGGGGTGTCGGCCTCGCGCATGGCGCTGGTTCCCTATGCGATGGATGTGCTGTCGCGCCTAATCCGCACCTTCAAACCCAAGGACATCGCCATCTCGAGCTATGGCATACGCGAAGGGCTTCTGTATGAACAGATGCCCCAAATCCTGCGCGACCGGGACCCGCTGATCGAGGCCTGCCGGTTTTCCGAGCAGAAGGACGCCCGACTGCCGGGTTTCGGCCGCCACCTGTTCGATTTCGTGATGCCGCTGTTCCGGTCGGCGCCACAATCCCGAATCCGATTGATCAAGGCCGCATGTCTACTGCATGACGTCAGCTGGCGCGCCCACCCTGATTACCGGGCCGAGGTCTGCTTTGACAACGTAACCCGTGCCAATCTTGGCGGGCTGAAGCATTCCGAACGGGTCTTCATCGGTCTGGCGCTGCAACACAGATACCGCAACAAACGCCACGGCAACCGGTTCGCGCCGCTCTATGACCTGCTGGACGAGAAAGACCAGCAACAGGCCGAGATTCTGGGCAAAGCCATGCGGTTCGGGGCAATGCTGTGGATGCAGAATGACGCCGCCATCGGCAAGCTACGGTTCTACCCAAAGAAACGCGAGCTTGAACTGTATCTGCCCGGTTCGCTCAGCCCGCTGTTCAACGAGGTCGCCGAGGCACGGTTCAACTCGCTGGCCGATGCGTTGAAATCCGAACCGCGCGTCATCATCCAGAAATGACCCGGGCGGTCAGATATCCGTGACGTCTTCGCCCTCGGGTCGGTCTTCTTCAGCCTCGGGTGCGGGGCTTTCCGGCAAAGGCGGCTCGGGCTTCTTGCGGATGATGATGTCGCCATTGGGCAGCATCTCGGGCGCCTCATAGGCGCTCCAATCCTGAACCTGCGCCGCCAGTTCGGCCAGCGCCGGGCCCATCTCCTGCAGGAAGGACTGCATCGCCGGGCCGAACTGGTCAGCCAGATCGCGCAGATCCTCCAGCGCCGGTTCCAGTTCCCGGCGCAACCCCTCAAAGAACAATTCGGCCCCCTGCTCCATCAGGGATTTGCCTTGAGGCTCCTGCGCGGCGGCAGGCAGGGCAGCCAAAGCGAGCGAAACGGTCAGAACAAGATGCTTCATGCGTCCAAGATAAGGGGCGGACGATCAGGTTGAAAGGGCTAGAGGTCGATATCCAGAGTGACCGGAAAATGGTCGGACGCGGTGACCAATGCTTCGCGCAATTCGGGAACGCTCCAGCAATGCTCGTCCCGCAACGGATGCCAGATGCGCCAGACCGTGCGACGTGCCTTCAGATCGGGGCTGACCATGATGTAGTCCAGCAGCGCCTCGAGATATTGGCCCTCTTCAGGCCGTGGAAAGCGGGCGGTCGACGGGATCCACCCCGGTCGGGGCCGGCAGGCTTGGGCCGCGTGGGGGTCAAACAGGCCGGCTTGCAACAGGATCTCGACCGAGGATCGCCCGAATAGGTTTTCGAACTCGTCCAGCCCCGGCCCATCATTCAGATCGCCCAGCAGAACCACCGGTTCGTGCGCAGCCAGATGCGCCTTGACCCGATGCGACAGCCACACCGCCTGGGCCAACTGCTTGCGTCGATTGGCAATCGAAATCCGCATCGCCTGCTCGGGCGTGTCCGCCCCATGCGGCGCCTTGGATTTCAGATGCGCGCCGATCATCCGAAACTCGAGCCCGTCCACCGTTTTGACGGCCAGTTCCACCGGTGGTTTCGAAAACCGGACGATGTCTTCGGTCGCGTCGATGTCCAGGTCGATGCGAAATTCACCGTCAAACCGGGGCGCGTCGCCGGCGAACCCGTCCGTCTCGCGGTCTCCGATCGGGGCGTGACGGGCGCTGAGCCTGTCTGGGTCGTACATCAGGGCAAGCTCCTGATGGGTGTCATTCGGGAAACCCATCACCGCCTGCGAGGTGCGCAGGCCAAACACCTCGGCAAATTCCTGCAGGGCGCGCACGGTGTTTTGGCTGCTGCCGGTATTGGGCGCTTCGACGATCAGGATGGCGTCCGCGTCGATCGCGGTCAGAACCGTCGCGATGGCCTCGACCTGCTGTGCCTTGGTGACGTTGCGCCGCCCCGACCAGCTATCATCGACGACCAGCTTGTCGTGGCGATCGAACAGGTTGGCGAACCATTCGATATTATAGGTCGCCAGCCGCATCGCTCAGGCCCGCGCGCCGTTGATTTCGTCCCAGGCGCGGTTGATGTCGATCATCTTCTTCTCGGCCAGACGGATCGCTTCTTCCGGCACACCGCGCGCCATCATGGCGTCGGGATGGGTGTCCCTCACCAGCTTGCGCCAGACCTTGCGGATTTCCGGCAACGGCATATCCGGGGTGACGCCCAGAACCGTATAGGGATCCTTGGGCGCATCGGGCACGAACCTGGCCCGCAGCGCCTTGAACTGCGCCTCGGACTGGCCGAAGATCTGGGCCACATCCTCAAGAAACCGGTTTTCGTTGGGGTGATAAAACCCGTCGGCCATGGCTATGTGGAACAACCCTTCCATCAGGTCGCACAAGGTCGTGCTGTCCTCGGAGAACATCCGAGCTATCTTGCTGGCATATTCCTGGTAGCCGGCCACGTCCTGACGGGCCAGGTTGAAAACACGGGCGGCGCCGGCTTCCTCCTCGGGCGGAATGCGGAATACCTCGCGGAAGGCCGTCACCTCGTCGCGCGTCACCTGACCGTCGGCCTTGGCCATCTTCGCCCCCAGCGCGATCACGGCGATGGCGAAGGCCACGGACTTTTCGGGAGGAGTGCGCAGCTTTTCGAAAACCTTTGCCAAGCTTTCGCCCTTGGCCAGCGCGCTCAGCGCCTCGGATATGCGGGACCAGATCGACATGGGCGCACCCTAGCGCGCCCAAACCGGACTGTCAGGTGCGACCAATCATTTCGGACGAAGAATTTTCTGCATCAGCACAAGATCCAGCCATCGGCCCCATTTGAACCCCACCTCGGGCATGCGCCCGACCTGCGTGAACCCCAAAGCCGAATGAAAGGAAACCGCCGCTGGATTCTCGGCCGAGATCCCCGCAACCAGAACATGAACCCCATCCGCCCGCGCGACCCGTTCCAGAGCCTCCATCAATCTTCGACCGCCCCCCTGCCCCTGCGCCTGCGGGTCCAACATGATCGTGTGTTCACGCGTGGCGTCATAGCCGGGACCGGTGCGAAACCGGCCATAGGTGGCAAACCCGACCACTTGGTTCCGCCATTCGGCAACCTGGAACGCCGGCCCTCGCGCGGCGATGTCCTCGGCAATACTGGCCGGGCTGCGCTCTTCGGTAGTAAAGGTCGCCAGGGTGTCCCGAACCACCCGATTGGTGATCGCCGCGATCGCCACCGCATCCCGGGTCCGAGCCGGTCGGACGATCATTCCAGCACACGCACACCGTGGGGTGTATCGAACTCGGCCCGCAACGCGGCCGGCCCGGTGTCGAACACAACCCGATCAAGCTGACCTAGCAATCGCGCCATCGTCAGCGCGTCCGGATGAAAAACGACCAATCGTCGAAGATGGCATCTACTGGCTTGCAACATCCCCGCCGGGTGCAGATCGCCCTGCCAATGGATCAGCGCCGGGAACAGATTGTCAAATGGCAACCGGCCCGACTCTGGAACGGCCATCTTCCACCGCAAGGCGCCCCGTTCAAGGTCATGGACCTGCCCCACATCAACCGAAAACGCATCCAGATCGGCCTGCAAATCGGAAACCCGACAGATCCAGTTGCTCAGCTTGGGCGGCCCTGCGAACCGATCCAGATCAAACCAACGCGGCCGCCCGGGATCGGGGGCCTGCGGGTCTACCGCAATCGCCTCAAGATAAAGGCCTTCGTCCAACCCAAGCAGATAGTTGTGCGTGCCGAAGGCCGCGTGCTTGCCGCCCCGCGCCATCTGCACGCCCAGCGCTTGCTCAACATGGGCCACGGCCTCCTCCAGCGTCGCAGCGGCCACTGCAAGATGATCCAGTTCCATGACCGAGCCTCCACCTCCCAGCCCCTACCTCATGCCACCTGATATCACGAAACACCAGGCCCACACACTTCATCTGGCCCTAAATATCCTCGGGGGTGAATGTACGAAGCCGCAGGCATCGTGCAGAGGGGGCAGACAGCCCCCCTTGCACCTGGGATCAGCCGCGGGCCTCGCGGATCAGGCGCAAGATGTCCTGCGCCGCCTCGGGAATGTTGGTCCCCGGACCGAAGATCGCCTTGACCCCATGATCATACAGAAACTGATAATCCTGCTGGGGGATGACACCACCGCAGATAACGATGATATCCTCGGCGCCAGCCTTCTTCAGTTCTTCCACCAATTGCGGCGCCAGTGTCTTGTGACCTGCCGCCTGGCTCGAGATGCCAACCACATGCACGTCGTTGTCGATCGCGTCCTGCGCGGCCTCGGCCGGGGTCTGGAACAGCGGACCGACGTCCACGTCGAAACCGATATCGGCGAACGCGGTGGCGATCACCTTGGCCCCGCGGTCGTGACCGTCCTGGCCCATCTTGACCACCAGAAGACGCGGGCGGCGGCCCTCTTCCTCGGCAAATTCCTCGATCGATTTCTGGATGGCGGCAAAGCCCTCGTCACCTTCGTAAGCTGCGCCATAGACACCAGCCAGCGTTTTCACTTCGGCCCGATGACGGCCGAATTCCTTTTCCATTGCCATGCTGATCTCTCCTACGGTTGCGCGGGCACGCGCGGCCTCGACGGCAGCGTCCAGCAGGTTGCCCCCCTCTTTCGCGCGCCGGGTCAGTTCGTCCAACGCGGCCTGACAGGCGGCCTCGTCCCGGGTCGCGCGGATGCGTTCCAGCCGGGCGATCTGCGCCTCACGGACGGCCTGGTTGTCGACCTCGAGGATCTCGATCGGGTCTTCCTTTTCCTTGCGATACTTATTGACGCCGACGATCACCTCTTCGCCGCGGTCGATCATCGCCTGGCGGCGCGCGGCGCTTTCCTCGATCCGCAGCTTGGGCATGCCGCTGGCCACCGCCTTGGTCATGCCGCCCATCTCCTCGACTTCTTCCATCAGGGCCCAGGCCTTTTCTATCAACTCATTGGTCAGGCTTTCGACGTAGTAGGAGCCCGCCAGCGGATCGACCACGTTGGTGATGCCCGTCTCTTCCTGCAGGATCAGCTGGGTGTTGCGGGCGATCCGGGCCGAGAAATCGGTGGGCAGCGCAATCGCCTCGTCCAGCGCATTGGTGTGCAGCGACTGGGTGCCGCCCAGAACCGCGCTCAGCGCCTCATAGGCCGTGCGGATCACGTTGTTGTAGGGGTCCTGCTCCTGCAGCGACACGCCCGAGGTCTGGCAGTGGGTGCGCAGCATCTTCGAGCGTTCGTTCTTGGCCCCGAACTCGGTCATCACCCGGTGCCATAGGGTACGCGCGGCGCGCAGCTTGGCGATTTCCATGAAGAAATCCATGCCGATGGCAAAGAAGAACGACAGGCGGCCTGCGAACTTGTCCACGTCCATGCCGGCGTCGATGGCCGCGCGGACATATTCGCGCCCGTCGGCCAGGGTATACGCCAGCTCCTGCACCAGGTTCGCGCCGGCTTCCTGCATGTGGTAGCCGGAGATCGAGATCGAGTTGAACTTAGGCATCTCGTTCGAGGTGTATTCGATGATGTCCGAGATGATGCGCATCGACGGTTCCGGCGGATAGATATAGGTGTTGCGGACCATGAACTCCTTCAGAATGTCGTTCTGAATGGTGCCCGCCAGGACCGATTTGTCGTGGCCCTGCTCTTCGCCGGTGACGATGAAATTGGCCAGGATCGGGATCACCGCACCGTTCATCGTCATCGAGACCGAGACCTGATCCAGCGGGATACCATCGAACAGGATCTTCATGTCCTCGACGCTGTCGATGGCGACACCGGCCTTGCCCACATCACCCACCACGCGCGGGTGGTCGCTGTCGTAGCCGCGGTGCGTGGCCAAGTCGAAGGCCACCGACACGCCCTGCTGACCGGCCGCGAGGTTGCGGCGGTAGAAGGCGTTCGATTCCTCGGCCGTCGAGAAGCCGGCATACTGGCGGATGGTCCACGGGCGGCCTGCATACATCGTGGCCCGCACCCCTCGGGTGAAAGGCGCGAACCCCGGCAAAGAATGCATGTGCGGCAGGTCGGCGGTGTCGTCCTGCGTGTACAACGGCTTGACAGCGATCCCTTCCAGCGTTGTCTTGGTCAGGTCCTCGACGGGGCGCCCCCGCAGTTCCTTTTCGGCCAGCGCGCGCCAGTCCTTCATATCGGTCATGTCGATATCCTCTGTTCCAATCCTGTTTGCGCGGGCGCGGTCCCGCGATCATGTGTTCCCGTGTGGGTTATCAATTCGGCAAGGCCGTCGGCGCCCGAGGCCAGCCAGGCGAGATCGTCGGCATAGTCGATGCACAGCTTCATGGCCTGCTGGGCGTTCAGCCCATGCCCGGCCGGCCGGGATGTGCCGTTGAGCGCAAAGCGCCGGCCCGTGTCCGGCACGGACAGACCGGTCAGAACCTCAAGCTGTGCGTGCTGTTGCCCGCAGAACTCCTCGAAGGGCAAAACCAGAAAAGGAATGCCCGGGAACGCACGGCTCAAATCCGCGATGACATTGCGCCAACTCCGTTTGCCGTTTGCGATGCGTTGCCAGCGCTCGGGTTCTATCGATGTGTTCTTGCGGGTCAGCAAATAATCCGCAGCCGACGCCCAGTACATGTCCAGCGACCTGATGTTCAGCGCAATCTTCGAAACCCGTCCGCCAAAGGCCTGGGCCAGAAGCTGCCCCCGCTCCAGTACATTTGGATACAGCGAGGCGTAGGCGAAGTTCCGAACCATGGAACCGATAAAGTTCTCTTGACTGATCAGAACCTGCCGAGCGCCCTGGCGTCTGCATGCATCCAACTCCTGGTGCAAACCCGCGCAGATGTCGGGCGTCAGTTTGTCGAGACTGTTGAGACCATTGGACTGCGTGCGTTCAGGCCCCCAGTACACTAGCCCCTGGTTCTCCAGTCCCTGGGCATGTGCGGCCATGAAACCTTGAAAACTCGTCGTGGCGCACCGATGCGCACCGCAGTGCAGAATCACTTCCATGCCAACACCCCGCCACCAGGAAACTCCATCCGGTTGGATTGGTGCCTGCCGCGATCACGCAATCGTTGCGCTGCTGCGCATGCTTTTTTGATGCCCAAAGTCATTTCGTCGGTCGCATTCGCCGGGACAAAGGCTATATTCAGGATGACGGGAGACGCAATGACACGCTTGATTACCTTGGTTTTTTCAGCACTTTTGCCCCTCGCCGCCTGGGCGGCGGACGGCGCGGCCGCGGAAGAAGACGCCTTCATCCGCCCCGCCGGCGACAGTGAGCTGAGCGAGTTTCTCTGGACCCACCGGCCCATCGTGGTGTTTGCAGACACCCCGGCCGATCCGCGGTTCCAACAGCAGATCGAGATGTTGAAGGACGGCGAAGACATGATGCGCGAGCGTGACGTCATCGTTCTGACCGACACCGACCCTTCAGCGCGATCCCCAATCCGGACGCAACTGCGCCCGCGCGGGTTCGCGATGGTCTTCGTCGACAAGGACGGGGTGGTGAAACTGCGCAAACCCACGCCGTGGAGCGTGCGCGAGATCAGCCGGTCCATCGACAAGACCCCCCTGCGCGAGCGCGAAGTCCGCGAGCGGCGCGAGGGGCGCTGACGACTCAGACCCGCCCGGCAGAAGGGGTCTGCCACCCCCGCACCATCCGCACCGACGGTGCAGATGGCGACAAAACGGGCAAAACCCACATTTCCCGGGCAAGCGCACATGGACGTTATTCGAACTCCATGATCACGTCATCGACGGCCAGGCTGTCGCCCGGACCGGCATTGATCTTGGACACCACCCCCTTGCGCTCGGCGCGCAGGATGTTCTCCATCTTCATCGCCTCGACCGTGCACAGCGCCTGACCTTCCTGCACCTCTTGCCCGACCTCGACATCGATCTTCACGATCAGGCCCGGCATCGGGCACAGCAGCATTTTCGAGGTGTCTGGCGGCAGTTTCTCGGGCATCAGCTTGGCCAGTTCGGCAGCGCGCGGCCGGCGCACATGCACCTTCAGGTCCGCCCCCCGGTTGCGGATACGGAACCCGCCCGAGATCTTGCCGACCTTCAGCACAAGTGGGCTGCCGTCCACGTCAAGAACCGCCAGCTGGTCACCGGGTGTCCAGTCCGAGCTGACGCGCAGGGCGGCGCCGTCCTCGAACTTGACCGTAGCACCGTCGCGGTCTGCATTCACCTGCACGGCATATTCCTGCCCCTGCAGCGTGACCACCCAGCGCTTGCCGACCTTGCGTTCGTGGTTGTCCATCCGGCCCGAAACGCGAGTGCGGCGGATCTCGGCCACCCGGTGCATCGCCGCGCACGAGGCCGCGATTCGGCGCAGGTCGCCTTCGGGCAGTTCGACACCGTTGAACCCATCGGGATATTCCTCGGCGATGAAAGCGGTGGTCATGTCACCACTGACGAATTTGGGGTGATCCATCACCGCCGACAGGAACGGCAGGTTGTGGCCGATGCCTTCAACCTCGAAACTGTCCAGTGCCACGCGCATCGCCTCGATCGCCTGCTCGCGGGTCGGCGCCCAGGTGCACAGCTTGGCGATCATCGGGTCATAATACATGCTGATCTCGCCGCCCTCAAAGACGCCGGTATCGTTGCGCACGGCTGTCTCGCCACTGGGCGCATCGCCCTGCCATTTTCCATTTTCCAGCAGCGGGCCCGCGGCCACCTCCTGCGGCGGACGATAGCGGGTCAGCCGCCCGATCGAGGGCAGGAAGTTGCGATAGGGATCCTCGGCATACAGCCGGTTCTCGATCGCCCAGCCGGTCAGCTTGACGTCGTCCTGGGTGATCGACAGCGGCTCGCCCGCGGCGACGCGGATCATCTGTTCGACCAGATCGACACCGGTGATCAGCTCGGTCACCGGGTGCTCGACCTGCAGGCGGGTGTTCATTTCCAGGAAGTAGAAATTCTTGTCGCCATCCACGATGAACTCTACCGTGCCCGCGCTGGCATAGCCCACGGCCTTGGCCAGCGCCACGGCCTGTTCGCCCATCGCACGGCGGGTCGCCTCGTCCAGGAAGGGCGACGGGGCCTCTTCCACCACTTTCTGGTTGCGACGCTGGATCGAGCATTCACGCTCGCCCAGATAAATGCCGTTGCCGTGCTTGTCGCAGAGAACTTGAATTTCGATGTGGCGCGGTTGCGTCACGAATTTCTCGATGAAGATCCGGTCATCGCCAAACGAGCTTGCGGCCTCGTTCTTGGACGACTGGAAGCCTTCGCGCGCCTCGTCGTCGTTCCAGGCGATGCGCATACCCTTTCCGCCGCCACCGGCACTGGCCTTGATCATCACCGGATAGCCGATCTGCTGGCTGATCTTCACCGCCTCGTCCGCATCCTCGATCAGGCCCATGTATCCGGGAACGGTGCTGACATCGGCCTCCTGCGCGATCTTCTTCGAGGTGATCTTGTCACCCATCGCCTCGATCGCCCCTTTCGGAGGGCCCACGAATACGACGCCTTCGGCCTCGAGCGCCTCGGCGAATTTCGCGTTTTCGGACAGGAAGCCATAGCCGGGGTGAACCGCCTGCGCGCCGGTCTGGCGGATGGCGTCCATCACCTTGTCGATCACGATATAGGACTGGTTCGCCGGCGGGGGGCCGATGTGAACCGCCTCGTCGGCCATTTCCACATGCAACGCGTGCTTGTCGGCATCCGAGTAGATGGCGACAGTGCCGATTCCCATTTTCCGAGCGGTCTTGATGACCCGGCAGGCAATCTCGCCTCGGTTGGCGATCAGGATCTTGTTGAACATGGAACGTCCTCTGTCTTTGTGTTCTGGACAAACGAAAACGCCGCTGCCGGGCTGGTGCCCCGCAACGGCGTGTCGTCAAATGGTGGACGGGACGGCGCGCGCCCCGCAATGAAGGTTTCAGTAACAGTTGTTCTGGGTTTTGCAGTACAGCACATTGCCCGCCGCGCCGACCGCGGCCCCGACGATCGGGTCCGCGCTGACGACGGCGGCGCCGATGGCCCCGACTCCGCCACCCAGGATCGCCTGTTCTCCGATTGTTTCACCGCAGGCGGTGATGCCGGCGCATGCCGCCAACGCAAGAATGACTCGTGAAGCTCGCATTCGATCTGCCCCTTTTGGTTTCTTGACGAACTGCCGTTCAGTTGCCCGAAACCGGGCCTGCTATTCAATATCAGACTTGCCCCACAGGGATCCTGCGCAGGATTTTGCCGCGAAGGGCGCGCCGGTGACGAGGAGAAGACCGCGGACAGGTCGAACTGGGAAGGATCGGCCTGCCCGCGGAAGGAAGGGGTACGGAATAGTAGGTGCTTGTGCGACGCAGGCAAAGTCGAGCCGCACGGCCCCATAATTCTGCATTGGACAATTTTGATCACCAAGCGTTCATTGTTTCCAATTTCATTTCCGGCTGAAACCTGCCCATGCGCTGCGCAGGCGCGCGAATTTGCGCCGAAGGGACTGCGTCCGCGCTGCAGGATCACGGCGCGCGCACCGGCCCCGGGCAGACAGTCCATTGCCAACCCGCGCGTATGGTCCCGGGTCAGATATGTGGCACCCCGATCCACCAGCTAGGCCGCTCCGTCGAAGATGTCGGGAAATGACTGCCGCGCAACATCGACATCTATTTTCAACAACGCGTCATAACTGGCAGGATCAAACGGATCTTCGGCCGGAACGACTTCGCGGCCGAACAGCCAGCTCAGGCGACCGGCATCCAGATTGCCGCGCTCGAACGGCTGATCCCCGAAATGCTCCCACAGGGCCTCCATGAAAGCCGCGTCGGCGCGACGATCGGCCGGTTTGCGATCACGGAACCGCTCGCGCCGCGTTAGGGGCGTAACCCCCTTGGGGTTTGCGCGCCGAATCGTGAACTGGAAATCGGTGCCGGGCAACCGGCCGGGAAAACCGCGGTGTTTCAACATGGCGGCACCTGGGCCGCGGTCAAGCGAATCCGGTGCGGGCGTCCGCATCGGGAAGAATGGGTCATGGGCAACTCCAAAGCCGCAAGAGTGCAAAGTTGGGCTCGACGCAGATGAATCGGGCGAGTCATGGTCAAAGCTCCTCCCAGATACAGGTGGATCGTTCCAACCGGTAGGCTTCGAAAAACTGGGTTGCGTCCGGGGCGACATCCCCGAACTGAATCGGCCTGTCGGACAACGAAATCACCACCCGCGCAGGTTGCAAATCGTGATGCGCGACATAGGGAACGACCAGCGTCTGGCACAGGTGCAGCATGTCCTTGGCGGCCACGTCATAGCCGATGCGCCCCACCTCGCCCCCAATCTTGGGTGCGATGAACCGGAACCGAAGCCACAGCTCGCCAGGGTTGTTGTCCAGCAGGACCTCGCTCAACTCGACCGGTTGCCCCGAAGGTACGGGCAGCTGGTTGCCCGGCTGCGCCTGAACGGGGTCGGCCAACCCCCAAACCAGAACGAAAAGAGCGCGACCTCGGACCCGCTGTGGGCGGGCTCCTCCTTCCGAGGTCGCGTGCGCAAGGCAGCCTGCCTGCGCGGTTCTGTTTCGGGTCGGGCGGATCATGATATGGTTTTGCGGTGTCGGTCAATCCTGAATGTCTGGCGGACAAGGGGCCTGCGCCCCGCAACCTACAACGGAATGTTGTCGTGTTTTTTCCACGGGTTTTTCAGCTGCTTGTTGCGCAGGCTGGCAAAGGCCCGTGACACCCGGCGGCGGGTCGAATGCGGCATGATCACCTCGTCAATGAAGCCACGCTCGGCCGCCACGAAAGGATTGGCAAAGCGATCCTCGTAATCCTTGGTGTGCTGCGCGATCTTTTCTGGGTCGCCCAGATCGGCGCGGTGAATGATTTCGGTGGCGCCCTTGGCCCCCATCACCGCGATCTCGGCGGTGGGCCACGCATAGTTGAAGTCGCCACGCAGGTGTTTCGACGCCATCACGTCGTAGGCACCTCCATAGGCCTTGCGGGTGATGACGGTCACTTTGGGAACGGTCGCCTCGCCATAAGCAAACAGCAGCTTGGCGCCATGCTTGATGACCCCGCCATATTCCTGGCTGGTGCCGGGCAAAAAGCCCGGAACGTCGACGAAGGTCAGGATCGGGATCTCGAAACAGTCGCAGAAGCGCACGAATCGCGCGGCCTTGCGGCTGCTGTCGATGTCCAGACAGCCGGCCAACACCATCGGCTGGTTGGCCACCACGCCCACGGTCTGCCCCTCAAGCCGGATGAAGCCGGTGATGATGTTCTTGGCGAAATCCTCCTGGATTTCGTAGAAATCGCCCTCGTCCGCCACTTTGACGATCAGTTCCTTCATGTCATAGGGCGTGTTGGGGTTTTCCGGCACCAAGGTGTCCAACGACATCTCGACGCGGTCCGGCTCGTCGAAGAAGGGGCGAACCGGGGGCTTGTCGCGGTTGTTCAGCGGCAGGAAGTCCACCAGACGGCGCACCTCGGCCAGCGCCTCGACATCGTTCTCGAAAGCGCCGTCGGCTACGCTGGACTTCTTGGTGTGCGTCGACGCACCGCCCAATTCCTCGGCGGTGACGACCTCGTTGGTGACAGTTTTCACCACGTCGGGGCCGGTCACGAACATGTACGAGGTGTCCTTGACCATGAAGATGAAGTCGGTCATCGCCGGGCTGTAGACCGCGCCACCGGCACAGGGCCCCATGATCACCGAGATCTGCGGCACTACGCCAGAGGCCATGATATTGCGCTGGAACACCTCGGCATAGCCCGCCAGCGAGGCGACACCTTCCTGGATTCGCGCCCCGCCCGAGTCGTTGATGCCGATCACCGGCGCGCCGTTCTGCATCGCCATATCCATGATCTTGCAGATCTTCTGCGCATGCGTTTCCGACAGAGAACCGCCGAACACGGTAAAGTCCTGGCTGAACACATAGACCATGCGGCCATTGATCGTACCCCAGCCGGTGACGACGCCATCTCCGGCAGGTTTTTGTTTTTCCATACCGAAATCGGTGCAGCGGTGGGTCACGAACATGTCGAACTCCTCAAAGCTGCCTTCGTCCAGCAGCAGCTCGATCCGTTCGCGTGCCGTCAGCTTGCCGCGGGCATGCTGCGCGTCGATCCGCTTCTGCCCCCCTCCCAGGCGCGCGTTCTCGCGGCGGTTTTCCAGCTCGGCCAGGATATCCTTCATCTCGATCGTCCCCTGTGAATTTTGCAGGGACAATATAGACAGCTCTGCGTCACCCAAAGCCCTTTTCGGCAAATTTGCAAACCATTGGCAATGCGCGGCAACTAAATTGCAAATTGGCTAACCTCACCAGTGCGGCATGGCCTTTGCGCGACCTTCGATCTAAGAGTGAACCATGCAGTTCAGATCCACCTCCGCTGATCGTTCCCCTCCGACACTTGCGACACTGGTCCTGCTGTCCGGCCTTAGTGCGCTCAGCATGAACCTTTTCCTGCCCAGCCTGCCCTTCATGGCAGAGTATTTCCGGGCGGACTACAAGATCATGCAGTTGTCGATCGCGCTGTACCTGCTGGTCAATGCGGTGCTGCAGATCGTGATCGGACCGATCGCGGACAAGGCCGGTCGGCGGCCGGTGCTGCTGTGGGGGTTGGCGCTGTTTCTGCTGGCGACGCTTGGGTGCATCTATGCCCCGAATGTCGAGACCTTCCTGACCTTTCGCATGGCACAGGCGGTCATCGTGGTCGGCATCGTGCTCAGCCGGGCTGCAGTACGGGATATGTACGATCAGGATCAGGCCGCCTCGATGATCGGTTATGTCACCATGGGCATGGCCGTGGTCCCCATGATCGGGCCGGCCATCGGCGGCATTCTCGAAGAGAGTTTTGGCTGGAAAGCCAATTTCTGGTTGCCGTTCGGGCTAGCGGCGCTGGCGCTCGGGCTGACCTATCTGGATTTCGGGGAAACTTCGGCCAAAAGCGGTAAAACCCTGCTCCAGCAGTTCCGAGAGTATCCCGAACTGCTGATGTCGCCCCGCTTTTGGGGGTATTCGCTGTCCTCGGCATTCTCCTCGGGGGCGTTCTTTGCCTATCTGGGGGGCGCACCTTTTATCGGTTCGGAACTATTCGGCCTGACGGCAGCCCAGGTCGGCATCTATTTCGGCGCACCGGCGGTGGGCTATTTCTTCGGCAACTTCATCAGTGGGCGCTTCTCGGTCCGCTTTGGTGTCAACCGGATGGTGCGCTGGGGGTGCTGGCTGAATGCCATCGGGGTCGCCCTTTCGGCGGGCCTGTTCCTTTTGGACAAAGGCTCGGCGCTCAGCTTCTTCGGCTTCATGACCTTCGTAGGCCTCGGCAATGGCATGTCCATCCCGAACGCAACCGCCGGCGCCCTATCGGTGCGCCCACACCTGGCGGCCACCGCCTCGGGGTTGAGCGGAGCGATCATGCTGGGCGGCGGGGCGGCACTCAGCGCGCTGGCTGGAGCCCTGCTGACGCATGAAACCGGCGCGATGCCTCTGCTTTGGTTGATGCTCGCCACCTCGGTCCTCGCCATCATCGCCATCAGTTCGGTCATCTGGCGCGAAAGGCAAATCGGCTTGTGAGAGACTTGCGAGGCGTGCTTTGCAAAGTTAGACTGGCCAAACAGAATAATTGCAAAGGCACCCAATGGCCACTCAGAAACTCTATGCTGGCGCCAAGCTGCGCGAAATGCGCACACGCCTGACCCTGACGCAAAAGGAATTCGCCGCCAAGCTGGGCGTGTCCCTGCCCTACCTGAACCAGATGGAGAACAACAACCGGCCGATCTCGACCACCGTCGTTCTGGCGCTGGCGCAGGAATTCGGCATGGACGTGACCGAGTTGAGCACCGGCGACAGCGAGCGTCTGGTCTCGGACATGCGCGAGGCGCTGGCCGATCCGGTCTTTGCCGATGCCACGCCACCGCTGGCCGATCTGCGCCTGACGGCCTCTAACGCCCCGGCCCTGGCGCGGGCCTTCATCGAACTGCACAGAGCCTACAGGCAGACCCACGAACGGCTGGCCTCGCTGGACGAAGCACTGGGCCGCGAGGACGCGCGCATTCAGGCCAGCCCCTGGGAGGAAGTTCGCGATTTCTTCCACTATTGCGACAATTACATCGATGCGGTGGACCGCGCTGCTGAACGCTTTGCCGCCCGAGCCGACGGACCTGGCGGCATTCGGCAGGCCGCGCTGGAAAGCCTCGCAGAGCGCGGCATTCAGGTCACATTCGAGGATATCCGGGCCCTGCGCAGCTATGACGGTCAGACCAAGACCCTGCGCCTGTCATCGCGTGCGGCGCCGCAGACGCAGGTCTTTCAGTTGTTGCTTCAGGTCGCCCTGATCAGCCAGGACAAGCTGCTGGAGGCCACGTTGGATTTTGCCAAGTTCCAAAGCGGCGAGGCCCGCGCAATCGCCAAGATCGGGCTGGCGAACTACTTTGCTGGCGCATCCCTGATGCCCTATGGCGCTTTTCTGAACGCTGCCAGGGACTATCGGCACGATCTGGAATTGCTCAGCAACAGGTTCGGCGCCTCGATCGAGCAGGTGGCCCACCGTTTGTCCACGCTGCAGCGTCCGGGCGCCAAGGGCATTCCGTTCTTCTTCGTGCGGGTCGATCAGGCGGGAACGATCACCAAGCGCCACTCGGCCACGCGGCTGCAATTTGCGCGGTTCGGCGGGGCCTGCCCGCTGTGGAACGTGCACCGGGCCTTCGAGACTCCGGGCCATTTCCTGCGGCAGCTGGCCGAAACGCCGGACGGGGTGCGCTATATCTCGCTGGCGCGGGACGTGTCGAAATCAGGGGGGTCCTTCGGCGCGCCGGTGCGGCGCTATGCCATCGCGCTGGGATGCGAGGTGCGCCACGCCGAGGCGTTGGTCTATGCCGATCATCTCGACATCAACAATGCCAGCGCCTATGAGCCGATCGGCATTTCCTGCCGGATCTGCGAACGCAAGACGTGCCACCAACGGTCGGTGCCGCCGCTGGAACGGCGCCTGACAATCGACGCGAACAGCCGCGGCACTCTGCCCTACGAGGTGACATGAAAATACGAGGGGCGGGTCGGTCACCCGCCCCGCGCGGTGTCAGGCCGTGGCCTTGGACAGGATCGCCCAAATCTCGTCCTTCAGCGCGGCGCGTTTCTTGCGCAACTCGGTTTCGGCCAGTTCCTCCATCGGTTCGATATTGGTTTCGGCGCGATGCACCGCCCGGTTGACCTCATGGTATTCATCCGCCAGTCGGGCGAAATGCGCGTCCGACTGTTTGAGCTGGCTCATCAACTTGACCTTGTCGGGAAATTCTTCGGCCAGTTCATGTGGCGTATGTGACATATGTTTTCGCTCCTTGTCTTGATATTGCCATCAACGTCTAAAGCCTCTGATCAGATTCATCTTTGACGCGGATCAAGATGCGGATTGTCTGGCAGACTTTTTCACTGCCGCGCAGCGCGCCATCCGGCCGCGCGCGCTTCTGCGGGTGAGCAGAACCAGCGTTCGCCCTTTGCCAGGCTGATCCTGGTGCGCGCATAATGCCTTTGTCCGGGCATGTGATAGATTCGCACGCCCTTGGATGAAATGTTGCCCTTGATGTCGCAGCCCTTGCTGGCGACCTTGCGCTTTTGCCCGCGGTACAACCAGGGCGCCTGCACCGTTCCGGCGTGCAGGCCGACCCCCGCGGCGGCGGCACGGTTTTCGTCGGCGATGTAGTCAACCGAGTATTTTCGATAGGCGAAGGCCAGACCAGCCTGCACCAACATTGCGCCGGCATCGGCGCCCTGCACCGTGCAAGACGCGACGACCCGGCCATAGCGGTCGGTATCGCGCCGCATGCAGACCGCTTGCATGTCGCCGAAATTCTGCCGGACCACATGCGTGACCCAAGCGCCGCAAGACCAGATCGCTCCGCTTAGGTCCTCGCAGGTCTGGTCGAGTTCAGGCGCGTCGATCCCGTGCAGGCGGACACGCAAGCCGCCCACGTCCCACGTATCGGCATCAATGACCTTGATACGGCCCGTCAGCATGTCAGCGGCATTCGCAGTCGCAGCAAAAAGAACAAATGCTAAACAAATTCTTAACATGGGCACGATATGCCCGGCCGGCGCCGGACATTCAACCCATGCTGCTACGAAAGGTTAACGCTGCGCGGTCTGCCAGTTCGGGTGGATCCAAGGCCGGTCATTGGCCCGGGGCAGCGGGTCTTTGCCCAGCAAATGATCCGACATCTTTTCGCCCACCATGATCGACGGCGCGTTCAGGTTGCCGTTGGTAATCTGCGGAAAGATCGAGCTGTCCGCCACGCGCAGCCCATCCACCCCGATGACGCGGCCCTGCGGGTCGACGACCGCGTTCGGGTCGTCGGCCCGGCCCATGCGACAGGTGCCGCAGGGGTGATAGGCGCTTTCGGCATGTTCGGCGATGAAGGCGTTCAGTTCTTCGTCGGTCTGCACGTCAGCGCCGGGCTGGATCTCCTTGCCCGCATAAGGCTTGAACGCGTCCTGCCCGAAAATCTCGCGGGTCAGGCGGATGCAGGTACGGAAATCCTCCCAGTCCTGCTCGGTGCTCATGTAGTTGAAGCGGATCACCGGCGCGTCCTCGGGCTTGGCCGAGCGCAGCGTCACCGCCCCGCGCGAGGGTGAGCGCATCGGCCCCACATGCGCCTGGAAGCCATGACCCTCGGCTGCGGCCTTGCCGTCATAGCGTACCGCGATGGGCAAGAAGTGGTACTGGATATCCGGATACTCGACCCCTGGCCTCGAGCGGATGAACGCCGCGCTTTCAAATTGGTTCGACGCGCCAAGGCCGGTCTTGGTAAACAGCCATTGCGCCCCGATCAGGCCCTTGCCGAACAGGTTCCAGTACTTGTACAGCGTGATCGGCTGCAGCGAGGCCTGCTGGATATACAGTTCCAAGTGATCCTGCAGGTTCGCGCCCACGCCGGGCCGGTCGGCGACCACGTCGATGCCGTGCTCGGCAAGATGCGCAGCCGGTCCGATCCCCGACAGCATCAGAAGCTTGGGCGAGTTGATCGACGAGGCCGCCAGCACCACCTCGCGCCGGGCGCGCACGATCTGCGTGCGGCCACCACGGATCAGTTCGACCCCGGTTGCGCGGCCATCCTCGATCACCACGCGCGTGGCGAGGCCCCGTACGATATCGCAGTTCGGGCGTTTCAGCGCGGGCTTCAGATAGGCATTGGCCGCCGACCAGCGCCGCCCCTTCCAGACGGTCTGCTCCATCGGGCCGAAACCTTCCTGTTTCTCGCCGTTGTAGTCATCGGTCAGCTCGTAGCCCGCCTGCCGCCCGGCCTCGACGAAGGCCTTGAACAGAGGGTTCTTGCGCGGCCCCCGCGACACATGCAGCGGGCCGTCGCTGCCGCGCCATTTCGGGTCACCGCCGTGACCGCCGTCGTGCCAGCTCTCCATCCGTTTGAAATAAGGCAGAACATCCGCAAAGGACCAGCCATCTGCGCCCATATCGGCCCAGGTATCAAAGTCGCGCGCATGGCCGCGCACATAGACCATCCCGTTGATCGAGGACGACCCTCCGATCACCTTGCCGCGCGGGCAGGCCAGCCGCCGGTTGTTCAGGTAGGGTTCGGGCTCGGACTGATAGCCCCAGTCATAGATCGACATGTTCATCGGATAGCTGAGCGCAGCCGGCATCTGAATGAACGGCCCGGCATCGGTGCCGCCATGCTCGATCACCAATACCGAGGCCCCCGCCTCGCTCAGACGATAGGCCATCGCACATCCGGCGGATCCGGCGCCGACGATGACGAAATCTGCTTCCATGGTCGTGTCTCCATTGGCCCCGACCGGTGGCGCGGGATGTCCCGTGCGTTGCCACCAGTGGGTTTTTCTTCAAATCTTGAAAGAGGTCATTCGCCGCGCGGAAAGCGCTGGCTTTCCTCGAGGTTGTCCAGATTCATGTGGTTGCGCATGTAGCGTTCCGACGCTTTCTGCAGCGGCTGGTAGTCCCACGGGTAATAGCCGCCCTGCCGCAGCGCCTCGTAAACCACCCAGCGGCGCGCCTGGCTGGCGCGCACCTCGGCGTCGAACCGGTCCAGATCCCAGCGCGCCTCGGACTTGGCGCGCAAGGTCTGCAGCGTTCCGGCGTGTTCCGGTTTTTCGGCCAGGTTCTCCAACTCGTGCGGGTCGGCCTCGAGGTCGAAGAGCTGTTCGGGGTCCAGCGCGCAGCGGTTGTATTTCCACTTACCATAGCGCATCGACACCAAGGGTGCATAGGAGGCCTCGGCGGCGTATTCCATCAGGACCGGCGCCGTCCGCTCGGCGCCATTGGCCAGCGGCACCAGGCTTTCGCCATCGGTCCACGGGGCGATCTCGGCCATGTCCACACCCGCCAGCGCGCCCAGCGTCGGGGTCACATCGACGGTCGAAACCGGGGTGTTGATGCGGCCGGCCGGCATGCCCGGCGCCGAGATCATCAGCGGCACCCGGGCCGAGCCTTCGTAGAAGTTCATCTTGAACCACAGGCCCCGCTCGCCCAGCATGTCGCCGTGGTCGGAGACGAAGAGGATGATCGCCTCTTGCCGGGTGGTTTCCAGCACATCGAGGATCTCGCCGATCTTGTCGTCCAGGTACGAGATATTGGCGAAATAGGCCCGGCGCGAGCGGCGGATGTCTTCTTCGGTGATGTCGAAACTGCGCCAGTCATTGGCGTCGAATATGCGCTTGGCGTGCGGGTCTTGGTTGTCGTAGCCCAGATCCGGGATCTGCGGCAGCAGGTGCTCGCAATCCTCGTACAGGTCCCAGTACTTTCGCCGCGCAACATAGGGGTCATGCGGATGCGTGAAGCTGACGGTCACGCACCACGGACGGTCATCCTTGCCACGGGCCAAATCATACAGCTTGGCCTTGGCGTGAAATGCGACCTCGTCGTCATACTCCATCTGGTTGGTGATCTCGGCCACGCCGGCCCCGGTGACCGAGCCCATGTTGTGATACCACCAGTCGATGCGTTCGCCCGGTTTGCGGTAATCCGGGGTCCAGCCGAAATCGGCCGGATAGATGTCGGTGGTCAGGCGGTTCTCGAACCCGTGCAACTGGTCGGGCCCAACAAAATGCATCTTGCCCGACAGGCAGGTGTAATAGCCCGCGCGGCGCAGGTGATGGGCATAGGTGGGGATGTCGCTGCGGAACTCGGCCGCGTTGTCATAGACCCCCGTGCGCGAAGGCAACTGGCCGGACATGAAGCTGGCCCGCCCCGGCGCGCACAGCGGCGAGGCCGTGTAAGCGTTGGCAAACCGCGTTGATCGCGCGGCCAGTTTTTTGAGGTTGGGCGCGTGCAGCCACTCGGCGGGACCGTCGGGAAAGAGGGTTCCGTTGAGCTGATCCACCATCAGGATCAGAATGTTGGGTTGTGTCATTTTTCGGCCTCGAGCAAGGTCGTCAGGACGCGCATGGCGTGGGAAACGGCCAGTTGCGGTTCCTCGGGCGCGGAAAGAGCGGCGCGGATGTACAGACCGTCGATCAGGGCGATCATGTTCTCGGCCGCCTCGACCGGGTCCCTCATCAACGGGCGCAAAGCATGGATCAGGTTCGACCGGATCCGTGCCTGATAGATCTGCCACAGGCGCAGCGCGTCATCGTTGGTTTGAGCTAGGACGTAAAAAGTCATCCACGCGGCGATCACGTCGGGGGTAAAGCAGGACGGCGCAAAACAGGCGCGGATGATGGCTTGGGCGCGCTGGTCCGGCGGGGCGGATTTCAGCTCCGACCGGGCCTCGGCGCCGAAATCGCCCAGGATGCGGCGCATGGCGGCCAGGAATATCTGGTCTTTTCCGCCGAAATAGTGATGCGCCAACGCACTGGACATGCCGGCCCGCTTGGCAATCTGGCTGACGGTCACATCCAGCGATTTCTTCGCGCCCAACTCGGCGATCGTCGCCCTGACGATAGCATCGCGCCGGATCGGCTCCATTCCAAGCTTCGGCATACGCGCCCCCAACATGACCCATGTCGGAAAAACGCTAAGACCTTTTTATTGACTCGTCAATCAATAACGGGAAGGCGACCACCGTCAAAGCTTGGGCGCAAGGCTGGGCGGCGTCAAGCCGCTGCGGTTCAGCACGGCCTCGCGCCAAGTGATGAAACTGACCGCCCCCAGGATCAAGGTGCCGCCAGCGACCACCCAGATATCCACACCTTCGTGAAAGACCAGCGCGCCCAGCAGGGTGGCCCAGATCAACTGCAGGAAGGTGACCGGCTGAGTTACGGCGACGGGTGCGGCCTGCAGGGCCAGTGTCATGAAGTAATGCCCGGCCGTGGCAAAGCTGGCGATCAGGAACAGCACGCCGATGTCACGAAGGCTGGGCGGCGTCCAGACTGCGATCGCAAAAGGGATCAGGAAGATCGTCGTCCAGATCGACAGATGTGCCACCACGACCGAGGGCCGCACATCCCGCACCATCGCCTTGGCCAGCAGGTATGACCCCCCTAGCATCAGCGAGGTGCCCAGCATGGCCAGGTGGCCTGCGGAAATCTCGCGAAATCCCGGCCGCAGGATGATCGTGGCCCCGATGATGGCCACCAGCACGGCGGCGATGCGGCGAAAGGCCATGGTTTCGCCCAGAAAAAGCGCGGCACCCAGCGTCACATAGACCGGGGTAAGATAGTTCATGGCCGTGACCTCGGCCAGCGGGATGCGGGTCATGGCAAAGAACCACAGCATCACGCCCACCGCATGGATGGCGCCCCGGACCGAAAACAGCGTCAGGTTGCGGCGGTTCAGTCGGGTCGTCAGGATGGCCCGCGCGGCCGGCAGCAGGAACACGAGACCCAACGCATAGCGCAGGAAGGCGGCCTGGATCGGGTCCATCGTGGTGCCCAGCGATTTGACCAGGGCGGTCATCCCGACAAAGGACAGGCCGGCAGTGAACATCCAGAACATGCCGGCCAGGGGCCGGGATTGGGCGGCGAGAGCTGTCATGGATTTGGTTGAACACCGAAAGCCGCTGGGGAACAAGCCCTTACATCGCCACCAGTTTCCACGCGATGGCCAGCATCACCAACCCGATCAGCAGGTCTAGGACCTGCCACGCCCGCGGGCGGACGAAAATTGGCGAAAGCACCCGCGCCCCGTATCCCAACGAAAAGAAAAACACGAAGCTGGCCGACATCGCCCCCACCGCGAACCCCAGCCGGTCGGGATATTGTGCCGAGATCGACCCGATCAGCACCACCGTATCCAGATAGACATGCGGGTTCAGCCAGGTGAAGGCCAAAACCGTCAGCAGTGCCGCCCGCAGGCTGGTGCGCTGTCCCTCGGCCAGTTCCAGTGCCGCTCCGCCACGCCAGGCCGAGGCCAAGCTGCGCAGCCCGTACCACGTCAGAAACAGCGCACCGCCATAACGCATCATGGGCTCGAACCAGGGGGCGGCCTGTGCAAGGCTGCCAAAGCCCGCAACACCGGCGGCGATCAGGATCGCATCCGAGATGGCACAGGTCAGGCACAGGGCAAAGACGTGTTCGCGCCGCAGCCCCTGGCGCAGCACGAACGCGTTCTGCGCACCGATGGCCAGGATCAGGCTGAAGCCCAGCGCAAAGCCCGAAAACATGGATGCCGTCATGGAACCTCCTGTGTCGCAGGTGTTGACTACAGCCCGAGTGGCCTTTTATCAAATTAAAGATGCTAATTATAAATTAGAACTTCTAATGGAAATCGACCGGAATCACCTGGCGGCGCTTGCGGCCATCCTGCGGCGGGGCAGCTTCGAGGCCGCGGCCGATGAACTGGGGGTCACCCCTTCGGCGATCTCGCAACGGATCAAGGCGCTGGAAGATCGGATCGGGCTGTCCCTGATCCGACGCGGAACTCCTTGCACGGGCACCGAGGCCGGGCAAAGACTGGCCAGACATGCCGAGGATATCGGTCTGCTCGAAGCGCAACTGCGGCGTGAGTTGGCCCTAGATGCAGGGCACGGCCCGGCCCGGGTCCGCATCGCCGTCCCGGCCGACAGCCTGTCGGCCTTTTTCATCGAGGCCATGGCGGCGGTGGACGGAATGCTGTTTGATTTGGAGATCGACGACCAGGACCACTCGGCCGAATGGCTGCGGCGCGGCGAGGTCAGCGCGGCTATCACGGTGGGCGGCCAGACGGTGCCCGGCTGCGCGGCAACGCCGTTGGGAGCGCTCCGGTACCTGCCCACGGCCAGCCCGGCCTTCATCGCGCGCTGGTTCGCAGACGGTGTGACGCCGCACAGCCTCTCTCGCGCGCCTTGCCTGACCTTCAACCACAAGGACATGCTGCAAAAGGCATGGATCGAGACCCGGACCGGCAAGCGCCTGTCGCCACCGACCCATTTTCTGCCTTCGTCGAGCGGCTTTGTTACGGCGGCTGCCGCCGGTCTGGGTTGGGGAATGAACCCGGAACCTCTGGTACGGTCCGCCATTGCCGACGGCCGCCTGTGCGAGATCGAGCCGGACGCCCCGCTGGACGTGCCGCTGACCTGGCAGGTCGGGCGTATTCTGGCACCGGCGCTGACCCCGCTGACCCGCGCCGTGCAACAGGCTGCAAAGCAGGTTCTGAACTGAAAAACCCGGCCCAAGGGCCGGGTTTTCTGGCAACGTGATGCGGTGGCGTCAGAGCTGCGCCATCACCTCGTCAGAGGCTTCGAAATTGGTGGTGACGCGCTGCACGTCATCATCGTCTTCCAGCGCCTCGACCAGCTTCATCAGGCGCTGCATGTCCTCCAGCCCCAGCTCGGTCGTGGTGGTCGGCTTCCAGACCAACTTCGTCGATTCCGATTCACCCAACGTCGCTTCAAGTGCATTGGCGACTTCGTTCAGGTCGGTGTCGGCGCACCAGATGATGTGGCCGTCTTCCGAGCTTTCGACATCTTCTGCGCCGGCCTCGATGGCGGCCTCGAAAATGGTGTCGGCATCGCCCGCGGACGCCGGATAAACCACCTCGCCTTTGCGCTCGAACATGAAGCCGACCGAGCCGGTCTCGCCCAGGTTGCCGCCGTTCTTGGCGAAGGTCGAGCGCACGTTCGATGCGGTTCGGTTTTTGTTGTCGGTCATGGTTTCGACGATGACCGCGACACCGTTGGGGCCGTAGCCCTCATAGCGGATTTCCTCATAGGCCTCGGCATCGCCACCGGTGGCCTTCTTGATCGCGCGTTCGATGTTGTCCTTGGGCATCGACTGCGATTTCGCTTCTTTCACGGCCAGACGCAGACGCGGGTTCTTTTCCGGATCGGGATCGCCCATCTTGGCGGCCACGGTTATCTCTTTCGACAGCTTGGAAAACAGCTTGGACCGCGCGGCGTCCTGGCGCCCCTTGCGGTGCTGGATGTTGGCCCATTTGGAATGGCCTGCCATGTTGCGTCCTCGTAATCGTGATTTGGTATTCGGCGCACATATAGACGTTTGCGGGGCAAAGGATCAAGACACCCACTTGCCCGTCGGTCCGGCGCCGCTATGGTGGCCGAATGACAACGGATCAGATCATTCTCTTTGCACTGTTCATTACCGTATTCGGTCTGCTGTTGTGGGGCCGGTTCCGCTATGACCTCGTGGCCTTCGCCGCCTTGATGGTCGGCGTGATCCTGGGCGTTGTACCGGTTGAAGGCGCCTTTGCCGGCTTCGGCCATCCGGCCACGATCATCGTGGCGCTGGTGCTTGTGGTCTCGGCCGGGCTGGTGCGGTCGGGGGCGGTGTTCCTGATCACCCGCACGCTGGTCGATGCCTCGCGGAGCCTGGGTGCGCATATCGCTCTGATGGGCGGGATCGGAGCCGTTCTGTCCGCCTTCATGAACAACGTGGCGGCGCTTGCGCTGTTGATGCCTGTCGATATTCAGACCGCGCGCAAGGCCGGGCGCCCCGTTGGTCTGTCGCTGATGCCGCTGAGCTTTGCCACCATTCTGGGCGGCATGGCCACATTGATCGGCACACCGCCCAACATCATCATCGCGTCAATCCGGCAGGAGACCCTGGGCGAGCCGTTCCAGATGTTTGATTTCGCCCCTGTTGGCGGGCTGGCGGCCATCGCAGGTCTGGCCTTCGTCGCCCTGATCGGCTGGCGGTTGATCCCAAACCGCGGCGAACAGACCGAGAGTTCGGAGACGCTGGCGGAGTACATCGCTGAACTGACGGTCCCGGCCGGGTCGCCTCATATCGGCAAGCGCGTCGCCGAGTTGGACGAGATGGCCGAGAAATCCGACGTCGCCATCATCGGCCTGATCCGGGAGGGCAAACGCCGCTATGGCCGCGCGGCAAACGCGATCCTTCAGGAAGGCGACGCGCTGGTGCTGGAAGCCAGCCCCGAGGCGCTGGATGAATTCCGCGCCGCGCTGAACCTGGATTTCTCGGATGCCCGCCGGCAAGAGCTGCTAACGGCTGCCGGCGACGGGTTGGAAGTGATCGAAGTCGTCGTACCCGAAAGCGCCCGCATCGCGGGTCGTACCGCACAGGGGCTGGGGCTGGCCTGGCGGCAGAACACGATCCTGATGGGCATTTCCCGCCAGGGTCGGCGCATCACCGAACAGGTCCGCAAGACCGAGGTGCAGCCGGGCGACATTCTGCTTCTGCTGTGCCCGCGCGACCGAGGCGCGGACGTGACCGAGTGGCTGGGCTGCCTGCCTCTGGCCCAACGCGGCCTGAACGTGACCGCCAATGACAAGGCATGGCTGGCCATCGGCTTGTTCGCCGCTGCCGTTCTGGCCGCCAGCATCGGGCTGATCTACCTGCCCATCGCGCTGGGGCTTGTGGTGATCGCCTATGTGCTGACCAAGATCATCCCGATCTCCGAGATCTACAATCAGATCGAGTGGCCGGTCGTGGTTCTGCTGGGCTCGATGATCCCGCTGGGCAGCGCGTTGGAAAGCTCGGGCGGGACGGAACTGATCGCGAATGCGCTGGTTCAACTGACCGACGGCCTGCCGGCTTGGGCTATTCTGACGGTTTTGATGGTCGTGACCATGACGCTGTCGGACGTGCTGAACAACACCGCAACCGCCATCGTGGCCGCGCCGGTGGGCATCCAGATGGCGCGCACGCTCGAGGTTTCGCCCGATCCCTTCCTGATGACGGTGGCGGTGGCCGCCTCGGCGGCATTCCTCACACCGATCGGACACAAAAACAACACTCTGGTCCTGGGGCCCGGCGGCTATCATTTTGGCGACTATTGGCGCATGGGGCTGCCCCTGGAAATTCTGATCGTGGCGGTTTCGGTCCCGGCGATCCTTGTGTTCTGGCCGCTGTGAGGGCTTGCGTGACCGCCGGTCCGCGCGCTAAGGGCAGCGCATGAAATGCTTTCTGATCCTGCAGCTGCGCCCCGAAACCGATGCCTCGGACGCCGAATATGCTTCGATCCTGAACCGGTCCGGTCTGACGCCCGAGCGCACCCACCGCATCCGTCTGGATTGCGAGGCCCTGCCCGAGGCGCTGGACGTCACCGACTATGCTGGTGTGATCGTGGGGGGCGGACCGGGCTGCGTCAGCGACGACCCGGCCAGCAAATCGCAAATGGATGCCCGGATCGAGGGCGCGATCATGGGACTGATGCCGCAGATCACGGCGCGCGATCATCCGTTCATGGGCTGTTGCTATGGCCTGGGCATTCTGGCCGCGCATCTGGGCGCACCGGTCAGCAAGGACCGTTATGGCGAGCCGGTCGGCCCGTCGCGCTGCCACTTGACCGAGGATGGCGCCCGCGACCCGCTGACCGCCGGTCTAGAGTCCGACTTTGATGCCTTCGTCGGCCACAAAGAGGCGGTGCAGGCCCTGCCCGAGGGCTGCGTGCATCTGGTTGCGTCGGATCCCTGCCCGTTCCAGATGATCCGCTGGGGCCAGAATGTCTATGCCACACAGTTTCACCCCGAAGCCGACGCCAAGGACTTTGAACAGCGCATCCACATCTACAAGGACCACGGCTATTTCCGCCCCGAGGACGCCCAACTGCTGATCGACCGCTGCCATGCCGCCGAGGTCACGCAGCCCGGCGAAATCCTGCGCCGTTTCGCCCAGCGCTACGGGTGACCCAACGGCGCGGTTGCCTGACCGGGGACCGCACGCTTAGGTTGGTCCGAAACGACTTTGGGAGGGGTTGTTTTGGATCTTCTTATCAACGTGGGCCTGCCGGTTTCGCTGGCCATCATCATGCTGTCTCTGGGCATCGGGCTTGAGGCGGCAGATTTCCGGCGCGTGATCAACCGGCGCTATCCGTTTGCGATCGGCGCGGTCTGCCAGATCGTTCTGCTGCCGGTCGCGGCCTTCGTCACGGTCAAGATGTTCGCGCTGCCGCCGGCAATTGCGGTCGGGTTCATGCTGCTCAGCTTTTGCCCGGGCGGTGTCACCAGCAACATCCTGTCGAAACTGGCGAAGGCCGATGTGGCGCTGTCGGTCAGCCTGACGGCGGTGATCAGCCTGTTGTCGATCGTCACGGTGCCGGTGCTGGCGGCCTGGTCGATCGACCACTTCATGGGCGAGGACGCACCCGAAGTGTCGATCAGCGGTCTGGCGCTGGCGATGTTCCTGATCACTACACTGCCCGTCGCCATCGGCGTTGGCCTGCGCCATTTTGCAACCGGTTTTGCCAACCGGATCGACGGCCCCCTTTCGAAACTGGCCACCATCCTGTTCGTGCTGATCGTGATTGCTGCGCTGGCTGGAAACTGGCAGCTTTTCGTCGACAATCTGGGCATCATGGGCGCCGGGTTGATCTCGCTGAACCTCGCGCTGCTGCTGATCGGATTGGGGCTGGCGCGGGCGGCGAAACTGTCGTGGAATGAGGCCAAGACCATCTCGATCGAAACCGGCATCCAGAACTCGACCCTGGGCATCACGCTGGCGGCTCTGATCACCGGAACCGAAAGCGGCTTCAGCCCGCTGGCCCTGCCCTCGGCCGTCTATGGGATCACCATGTACGCCGTCGCGATCCCGTTCATCGCCTGGTACCGCCACCGCTGAAAGGACAGAGCATGACCGAAAACACTGCTGATGCGATCGTGGTGGGCGGCGGGTTGGCCGGGCTGGCCGCGGCGGCCGAACTGGGTGACCGCGGCAAAAAGGTGATCGTGCTGGACCAGGAACCCAAGCATTTCCTGGGCGGTCAGGCTTTCTGGAGCCTGGGCGGTCTGTTCATGGTCGACACCCCCGAGCAGCGCCGCATGGGAATCCGCGACAGCCGCGACCTGGCCCTGCGCGACTGGATGGGCAGCGCCCAGTTCGACCGGGACGAGGACGCCTGGCCCCGCAAATGGGCCGAGGCTTATGTCGAATTCGCCGCCGGCGAGATGCGCCCCTGGCTGCACGAGATGGGCCTGCGCTGGTTTCCCGTGGTCGGCTGGGCGGAACGTGGCGGGTCCTATGCCGACGGTCACGGCAACTCGGTCCCGCGGTTCCACATCACCTGGGGCACCGGTCCGGGCGTGCTGGAGCATTTCATCCGCCGGGTCCGCGACCATGTCAGTGCCGGCCTGGTCCAGTTGAAGTTCCGTCATCAGGTCAGCCACATCATCATGCAGAACGGCGAGGCCAAGGGCGTCTCGGGCGAGGTTCTGGCCGACGATACGGCGCAGCGCGGCGCCAGGACCAATCGCGACGAGATTGGCGAGTTTGAAGTCTACGCCCCGTCGGTCATCGTCACCTCCGGCGGGATCGGCGGCAATTTCGAGATGGTTCGCCAGAATTGGCCCCGCGACCGTCTGGGCGAACCGCCCCAGGACATGGTGGCGGGTGTGCCTTTCCACGTAGACGGTCGAATGATCGCCATCAGCGAAAAGGCCGGCGGGCACGTCATCAACGGCGACCGCATGTGGCATTACACCGAAGGCGTGCGCAATTGGGACCCGATCTGGCCCGAGCATGGCATCCGCATCCTGCCTGGTCCCAGTTCCATGTGGTTCGATGCGCGCGGCAACCGGCTGCAGCCCCCCTGCCTGCCCGGGTTCGATACGCTGGGCACTCTGCGCGAAATTCTGAAGACCGGCTATGAATACAGCTGGTTCGTCCTGACTCAGAAGGTCATCAAAAAGGAATTCGCCCTGTCCGGGTCTGAACAGAACCCCGATTTCACCTCGGGCAGTTGGAAGGAGGTCATCCGCCAGCGGGTCCTGTCCGGGTCGAAGGCCACCGCGCCGGTTGAAGCGTTCAAGGAAAAGGGCGAGGATTTCGTGGTCGCCAACACGCTGACCGAACTTGTGAACGGGATGAACCATCTGGGCGGTGGCCTGATCGACGAGGCACATCTGCGCGCCCAGATCGAAGCCCGCGATTCACAGGTGGACAATCCGTTCTCGAAAGATGCGCAGATGATGGCGATCCTGGCGGCGCGGAACTATCGCGGTGACAAGCTGATCCGCACCGCCAAACCGCACAAGTTCCTTGATCCGAAAAACGGCCCGCTGATCGCGGTCAAGCTGCATGTGCTGACCCGCAAGACGCTGGGCGGTTTGCAGACCAATCTGGACAGTCAGATGATCGGTGCGGACGGCCAGGTGGTGCCGGGCCTGTTCGCGGCCGGAGAGGTCGCAGGCTTCGGAGGCGGGGGCTATCACGGCTACAACGCGCTGGAGGGCACGTTCCTGGGCGGCTGCATCTTCTCGGGGCGCAACGCGGGACGGTCGCGGGCCGTCGCCTGACGGCCCTTGGGCACTATTGGTCGCGGCGGAACTGCAGAACCGGCTCGCCTGTCGCATCAAGCAGAACCAGCGTGTCCCCGCGCTGAACAAAGCTTGCGACCTTTGGCAGGGCGGCAAGGAACTCCCGCTCAACCTCGTCCAGCGGCGGCGGGCAGGCCATCAGAGTTGCGGCCATGTTGTCGGGGAAGGAAATCGACTCGCCCGATATCTCGGCCTGTCCGCTGAACCGGTTGCAGCCGCCCGTTCCCCCAAAGGCTCCGCCCTCGGCAAAGGTAATCTGCGGGCGTTTCTCGGTGTCCAGCGCAACGCCGTTCACCTCGGTTGCGATCCACTGCGTGTTCTCAAGCATCGCCGCGCCCCGTTCCCAAACCTTGACCATGACCAGATCGACCGAGTTTCCGGCATCATTGGTCAGAACCGGGTAAGCGGTATCGGTGGTGAACAGCAGCTTGCCGTCCTGATGCACCGAGGCCCGCACCACATAGCGATGTCGGTCTTGAATCAACGCGTCGTCATAAGTCAACTCGAACTGCGCAGGCACGCCCGTCAACGCATAGCGTTGCGCGGCAAGAGTAACGGCGGGCGCATCGGCCCGCGACACATCCTGCAGCTCGACGAACAGGGTCGCCCCCGGCGGAACGGCGATCCGTTCGCGGTAGGTGGCGGTTCCCTCGACGGTCCCGGCCTGGGCGGCGCTCAGAACGACAGCCCACAACGCAGCGCCCGCCAGAAGGGTATGTGCGATTTTCATTCTTCGATCCCCTCGTCGCCGGTTTCCTGTCTAGAAGATCGTGGCGCCGCAGCCGTTTGCAAGCCTAGCTGTCCAGAAACGGCGAAATAACGCCAAAACTCAAAGCGGCCAGAGAAACGGGATGATCAACGAGGCCAGCAGCCCGACCGTCAGGTTCAGCGGAATCCCGACCTTCATGAAGTCCGTGAAACGGTACCCGCCAGGGCCATAGACCATCATGTTGGTCTGATACCCGATCGGTGTGGCGAACGAGGCCGACGCCGCGACCATCACCGCCACCACCAGCGGGCGCGGATCGACCCCCACCGCCTGCGCCAGACCGATGGCAATCGGCGTGACCACGACCGCCACGGCGTTGTTCGAGACCAGCTCGGTCAGAACCGAGGTCAGCAGGTAGACGGCCCAGACGATCAGGAAGGGCGGCAGTTTGGCAAAGGACGGGGCAATCGCATTCGCAATCAGCGAAACCGCGCCCGAACTGTCCAGCGCGGCCCCGATGGCCAGCATGGCGAATATCAGCGCCAGCAGACGGCCTTCGACAAACGAGAACGCTTCGTCCGCGTCGATGCAGCCGGTCAGCAGAACCAATGCAACAGCGAGGATCGACAGCAACAGGATGGGCGCGACCCCAAACGCCGCCAGCAGCACGATCCCCAGCAATGCGGCGATCGCAATCGGCGCATGTCCACGCCGGAATGCACGCGCTGACGGCTGAGTGACATCAACCATGTCCATGTCGGCTGCCAGACGTTGAATATCGGCCGGCGCGCCTTCCAGCAGCAGCGTGTCACCCACCCGGACGATGAGGTCGTCCAGTTGACCGCTGATATTCTGGTTCCGTCGATGCACCGCCAGCACATAGACACCGTAGCGGCGGCGCAGCCGGAGCGCGCCCAGCGTGCGCCCCACCATCCGGCAGCCCGGCGTGATCAGAACCTCGACGGTGCGCGTTTCGACCGCCGAGACCTGATCGACGCGCTTGAGCTCCTTGTTGCGCTGCAGGCTCAACAGTTCCGTCATCTGGGTGCGCAACACCACCCGGTCGCCGACCTGCAGGGTGACACCTTGAAGGTTGCGCCGCAGCGACTCGTCGCCGCGGATCACGTCGATCAGCCGCACGCCGGGGCGTTTGAACAACTGCACGCCGGTCACTTCGCGCCCGATCAGGTTGCTGTCGGGGGGGATGACCGCCTCGGTAAAGAATTTCATCTTGGACCGGTCGCTGAGAAGGCTGGCCATGCTGTCGCGGTCCGGCAGCAGCCGGGGCGCGATGAACCGCAGGTAGACCATACCGTAGATCACCAGGATGATGCCCAGGGGCGTGACCTCGAAGATCGTGAAGGGCTGCAGACCCTGCGCCCGCGCGACACCATCGACCAGCAGGTTGGTCGAGGTGCCGATCAGGGTCAGCGTGCCGCCCAAAATTGCCGCATAGCTGAGCGGGATCAGCAGCTTGGACGGAGCCACGTTCAGCGTGCGCGCAATCTGGACGAAGACCGGGATCATCACCACCACGACCGGCGTGTTCGACACCACGGCCGAGGCCAGCACCACGAATGTCATCAGCAATCCAATCGCGATGCGAGGGTTGACCTGGGCCTGTTTCTGCGCGGTCACTGTAAAAGCGTCCAAAGCCCCTGTGCGCACCAGCGCGCCCATGATGATGAACATGGCCGCAATAGTCCACGGCGCAGGGTTGGAAAGTACGGCCAGCGCATTCTGATACGGCAGGATCCCGGCGACCAGCATCACCGAAACGCCGCCGATGGCGACGACCTCGGCCGGGTAGACCTCGCGCAGGAACATGATGAACATGCCCGCGACGACCAGCAGCGCCAGAATCGCGCTGCCTGTTTCTGACAAAGTAAGGAGATTCATTCGTGGTCTTCTGTCCGAACCCTTAACCGGCCACCGTGCCTGAGCCACAGTTTCCAGCATTGCAGCGGACAGGGCAAGCCCGCCATGCGATCACGGCCCGGCCTGTTGCAGCCGCCCGCCCACACGCACCATGCAGACCGATTTCGCCTGGCCGTCCCGGTCATCGGTTTCCACGAAAACGCCGCTCAGCGTGGCCTCGCCATTGGCGGGGGTGAACCGGGCCTTGGGCATGCCTGTGATGAACCGCCGCATCGGTTCCTGCTTGTCCATGCCGATCACCGAGTCATAGTCGCCGCACATGCCTGCATCGGTCAGATAGGCGGTACCGCCCGGCAGGATCTGCGCGTCGGCCGTGGGCACATGCGTATGGGTGCCCACCACAAGGCTGGCGCATTTGTCGCAGTAATGCCCCATGGCCATCTTTTCCGAGGTCGCCTCGCAATGCATGTCGACGATGACGGCCTGCGCCTGCCCGCCGCGCGGGTGCGATTTGAGGATCGGTTCAATGGCCGAAAACGGATCGTCGAAAGGCCGTTTCATGAAGACCTGCCCCAGCACCTGAACCACCAGGACCTTGCGGCCGCCGGGTGCGGTGAACAGGCGGTGGCCCCGCCCCGGCGCGCCCTTGGCAAAGTTCACCGGCCGCACGACGCGCGGTTCGCTTTCGATGAATTGCAGCATGTCCTTCTGGTCGAAGGCATGATCGCCCAGCGTGACGCAATCGGCGCCAGAGTCCAGCAACAGCTTGGCATGGTCGCCGGTCAGGCCCATGCCGTTCGAGGCGTTCTCGCCATTGACCACGACGAAATCCAACCGCCATTCCTCGCGCAGGCGTGGAAGATGGGTCTTGATGGCTGTTCGACCAGCGCGCCCCATGACGTCGCCCAAAAACAGAATTCTCATATCGCGGTCCTAGGCGCAGCAGACGGCAATAACAAGGCGGAACCGTGTAAAAGCCCGACCATCACCAGCTTGCAATATTTCAGAAACGTGCAAACGTGCCCTCATTGATTTGCAACCTCGGGAGGTATCATTGAAAAAACTTATTGTGACGGCAACCATGGTTCTTGTTGCAACCTTCGCCCAGGCGCAGACCAAAACCACGATGGCCAATCCGGCGGCCACCTTCTGCATAGAAAACGGCGGCGACTATCACATCCGAAAGAACGCCGACGGCTCGGAATACGGTGTCTGCGTGCTGGCGGACGGAACCGAAGTCGATGCCTGGGACTATCTGCGCGCCCATTTCGAGAACTAGGTTCGAAAACTCAGAACCCGGCTCTCGGTGACGACCATGTCCAGGGGCTGATCGGTGGGTTCCAACGGAAGATTGTCGGCCTCTTGCGCGTCAAAGGCGAAACCGATCGCCAAGGTCGCGCGCCGGGCACGCAACCGCTGAAGCGTCCGGTCATAGAACCCGCCGCCATAACCCAGCCGCCCGCCACGGGCATCGAAGGCCACTAGGGGTACGATCACGATCTCGGGATCGAAATAGTCATCGACCTCGGGCACCTTCGCACCGAACGGGCCGTCCTTCAGCGGACCGTCCGGTGTCCAGCGCGAAAATTGCAACGGCTGCCCGGCCCCCTGGATAACCGGAACGCCGACCGGCCCATAGGCCGCGGCCTCGGCCATGGCGGGCAGCGGGTCGATCTCGGTGCGGATCGGCATGTAGCCTGACAGGGGCACGCCGCGATACCCCGCCAGCACCTCGGACAGGCGGCCGGCCGTGCCCGGCGGACGAGTATCGAATGCGGCCTTGCGCCGGGCAAAGGCGGCCTTGCGCGCCGCGGCCTTGATCTCGGCCAACCCGGTCACAGCAGCACCTGCGCGGCAAGACCCAAAAACACGAAGAACCCGACCACATCGGTCACCGTGGTGACGAACGGCCCCGAAGCCAAGGCCGGGTCGATGTTCAGACGGTCCAGCGCCAGCGGGATCACAATGCCGCCCAGCGCCGCCGCCACCAGCGTCAGCACCATCGCCAGACCGATGACCGCCGCCAGCATCGGGATACCAAACCAAAAGCTCGCAACGACTGCCATCAGCAATCCGAAAAACAGGCCGTTTAACGCGCCCACCGAAATCTCGCGGAACAAAACACGAAGGGCGTTATTCGCTGTCAGGTCGCGGGTGGCGATGGCCCTTACGGTCACCGTCATCGTCTGGGTTCCGGCATTGCCGCCCATTGACGCCACGATCGGCATCAGTACCGCCAGCGCGACCATCTGGTCGATGGTTTCCGCGAACATGTTGATCACCAGCGACGCAAAGATCGCGGTCAGGAGGTTGATGAACAGCCAGGTCGCCCGCCCGCGCGCCGTCTCGAGAATGGTGTCAGACAGGCTCGAGTCCTCGTCCACGCCGGCCATGCGCAGCATGTCTTCCTCGTGCTCGTCGTCCAGAACCTCCATCGCGTCGTCGATGGTGATGACCCCGACCAGCCGCCCGTCATCATCGACCACCGGCGCCGAGATCAGGTGGTACTGCTTGAAGGCATAGGCGACATCTTCTTCGTCCTGGGTTAGCGGGATGGTGTGGAATTCTTCCTCGGCGATGTCGCGCAGCGGCGTATCGCGCCGCGCCGCCATCAACCGGCCCAGCGTGACCTGCCCCACCGGCTTGAGCCGCGGATCGACCAGCACGACATGATAGAACTGGTCCGGCAGATCCTCGTGCGCGCGCATGAAGTCGATGGTCTGCCCCACAGTCCAGTGTTCGGGCACCATGACCACTTCGCGCTGCATGAGGCGGCCGGCCGAGTGTTCGGGGTAGGACAACGCCTTTTGCGCCGCAATCCGTTCCGAGTGTTCGAGCGCCTCCAGAACGGCCTCTTGCTGCGATTGTTCGAGGTCTTCCAGCAGATCGACCACATCGTCGCTTTCCAGCTCACGGACGGCCTCGGCCAGCACGTCGGGCCGCAATTCGGCGATGACCTCTTCACGCACGGATTCGTCCAGCTCGGACAGTATATCGCCGTCGAACTCGCGGTCATACAGATGCAGAAGCTGCGAGCGGTCATGGGGGCTGATCTGTTCCAGAAGGTCGGCGATGTCGGCTGCGTGCAGCGGCTCCATCAGCTCGACCAGCCGATCGCGGTCTCCGTCCTCGACAGCCTGCAGGATTGCCGCCACGGTGTTGCGATCCAGCGCGTAGGCATCTTCGTCGCGGGGCTGGTCGATCACGATTTCGTCATTGCCTGTGGTCATGCGCTGCCCCGTCCGTTGGATTGGCCCCTAATAAAAGAAGCAGCTACAGGAAAACAATGACAATGGCGCAATTTACCCGCATCTTTCGCAGGCTTATGCTGCGACACCGTTCCAATCAGCCGGAGATCAAAGCCGATGGCGCAAAAAACGCTTTTGAAAGGGCGTGTTCTGAGTTTCGAGCAGTCGCCCTTCCAGGCTGACCCCGACCGGGCCGCCCGGCTGCACGAGGCCGTTCTGATCGAAGACGGCCGGATCGGTGCGCTCGGTTCGGCCGAAGCGCTGGCGGCCGCGCATCCCGATGCCGAAACCCATGACCATGGCGCGCGCCTGATTTTGGCCGGGTTCGTCGATCCGCATGTGCACTACCCCCAGACCGCGATCATCGCCAGCTGGGGCAAGCGGCTGATCGACTGGCTTAACACCTATACCTTCCCCGAAGAGATGACCTTCGGCGACCCGAACCACGCCGCCGAAATCGCCGGGCGCTATCTGGACCTGACCACGGCGCATGGCACCACCACCATGTGCAGTTTCTGCACAATCCATCCTGAAAGCGTCGATGCGTTCTTCACCGAAGCGCAGGCCCGCGGGCAGCGTGTGGTGGCCGGCAAGACCTGCATGGACCGCAACGCACCCGACGGCCTGCGAGACACCGCCCAGACGGCTTATGACCAGTCCAAGGCGCTGATCGACCGATGGCACGGCGTGGACCGGATTTCTTATGCCATCACGCCGCGGTTTTCACCCACGTCGACGCCCGAGCAACTGGAAGCGATGGGCGCGCTTTGGGCCGAGCATCCCGACTGCCTGATGCAGACCCATCTGAGCGAGCAGACCGACGAGATAGAATGGGTCCGGTCGCTGTTTCCCGAGGCCCGCGACTATCTGGACACCTACGAAAGATTCGGCCTGCTGGGCCCGCGTGGGCTGTACGGCCACGCCATCCACCTGGAGCCACGCGAACGCGATCGTCTGCGCGAGGTCGACGCCGCGCTGATTCACTGCCCGACCTCGAATACGTTCATCGGATCGGGCCTGTTCGACATGCACGGGCTGATGCGCGACGGCCACCGCATCGGCTTGGCCACGGATACCGGCGGCGGGTCCAGTTTCTCGATGCTGCGGACCATGGCCGCGGCCTATGAGATCGGCCAGTTGCGCGGGCATCCCCTGCACCCCGCGCAGTTGCTTTGGCTGGGTACCGCCGGCTCGGCCCGGTCGCTGCGGATGGATGACCGCATTGGAAATGTAACACCGGGGCTCGAAGCCGACCTGGTCGTGCTCGACCTGTCCTCGACCCCTGCCATCGCACAGCGCGTTGCGGGCGCGAATGACATCTGGGAGGCCATCTTTCCCACAATCATGATGGGCGACGACCGGGCGGTGGCCCAGGTCTGGATCCGAGGGCGCCGGGCGCTGGGTTGAGCGGCCCGACAGCGCAGGCCGCTGGCGGTGCGACAGGCAACGCTCTGGGTCGGGCTTCACGCCTGCAGCGCGCGCGCAAGCTGGTTTTGACGTTCGATCACCCGCGGCAGGTCGATGGTGGTGATCTGCCCCTCGCGGACGATCTGCCGCCCTTCGACGAACAGATGTCTGACCCGGCTGGGGCCGGCAAGCAGCAGCGCTGCGGGGTCCCAGCTGCCGGCACTTTCGACACCGCTGATATCCCATACCGCGATATCGGCCCGCTTACCGGGCATCAGACGGCCGCAATCTGGGCGGTTGAGAACATCGGCGCCGCCGCGCGTGGCAATCTCGAGCGCCTCGCGGGCCGACATGGCGTCTGCACCGTTGGCGACTCGCTGCAGCAGCACCGCCTGACGTGCCTCGGCCATCAGGTTGCCGTTGTCGTTGCTGGCCGACCCGTCGACACCAAGCCCCACGCGGGCCTTGGCATCGCGCAGGGCGCGCACCGGTGCGATGCCCGAGCCCAGCCGGCAATTGGAACATGGGCAATGGGCGACCCCGGTGCCGGTCCGCGCAAACAGATCGACCTCGGCCCGATCCAACTTGACGCAATGGGCATGCCATACATCCGGACCTGTCCAGCCCAGATCCTGCGCGTACTGACCCGGCCGGCACCCGAATCGGGACTGGGAATACCGGATATCCTCGTCATTTTCAGCCAGGTGAGTGTGCAGCATCACGCCCTTGTCGCGCGCCAGCAGCGCCGTGTCACGCATCAGGTCGCGACTGACCGAAAAGGGCGAGCACGGCGCAAGCCCCACCCGGCACATCGCCCCCTCGGACGGATCATGAAAGGCATCGACCACGCGGATCATGTCGTTCAGAATCGCGGACTCGGATTCGACCAGCGCATCGGGTGGCAGACCGCCATTGCTTTCACCGATGCTCATCGCGCCGCGCGTGGGGTGAAACCGCAGGCCCAGTTCGGATGCGGCGGCGATCGTGTCCTCGAGCCGCACACCGTTGGGATACAGGTACAGGTGGTCCGAACTGAGCGTGCAGCCGGACAGGGCCAGTTCGGCCAGGCCGATCTGCGCCGAGACGAACATATGCTCGGGGCCAAACCGCGCCCAGATCGGATAGAGTGTCTTGAGCCAGCCGAACAGCAACGCGTCCTGCCCCGCCGGGACCGCGCGCGTCAGGGTCTGGTACAGGTGGTGATGCGTGTTCACCAACCCGGGCGTGACCACGCAGCCACGCAGATCGTGGATCTCGCCCGAGGCTTCAAGGCGATGCCCGATCCCGGCGATCACCCCATCGCGGACCAGTATGTCGGCCCCGGCCAGTTCTTGCCGGGCGTCGTCCATCGTCAGAACAACATCGGCATTTTTCAGTAGGAATTCGGTCATCTGGCACTCCTGAGATTCGCCCGTCTCATGACAAGAGTGCGTCGCGCCGGTGGAAAACGGGCGGAAGAACCGGCCGCAGAACCCTAGCCGGACAGATACCGGGCGGCAAGCCGCGTCAGACCCGGCGCAACAGGTCCAGCGCCGCCGCGTGGATGTCGGGGTTGGCCGCCGCAAGCACCTGCCCGCCCAGATGGGCCGGGCCGCCCTGCCAGTCGGTGACCAAGCCACCGGCGGCCCGGATCACGGCCATGGGGGCCTGGATGTCATAGGGCTTCAGACCGGCCTCGATCACCAGATCGACCTGTCCGGCCGCCAGCAGCGCATAGGCGTAGCAATCCATGCCGTACCGCGTCAGTTGCACCTGTTCGGCGACCGCGCGAAACGCCCGTTCCTCGTCGTCAGCCCCGACCTCGGGGAAGGTCGTGAACAGGATCGCGTCCTTGAGCACGGCGGTTTTTCGGGTGGACAGGCTGACCTGCCCCAGCGGACCCGTCATGAAGGCGCCCGTGTCGTGCCCCACGAATCGCTCGCCGATATAGGGCTGGTCGATGACGCCAAGCATCGGCCCCGTCGAATCCGCCAGCGCGATCAGCACACCCCATGTCGGCGTTCCGCTGACAAACCCCCTGGTCCCGTCGATCGGATCCAGCACCCAGATCCGGCCCGAGCTTCCAGTGACGGTTCCGAACTCCTCACCCAGGATCCCGTCTTCGGGGCGAAATTCGGCCAGAACCTCACGCATAGCCTGCTCGGCGGCCCGGTCGGCAACGGTCACAGGGTCATAGCCACCCTGCTGCTTGTTTGCTGTCTCTAGGTCGGGTCGGCGAAAAAACGGCAAAATGGCCGCACGCGCAGCGTCGGCCAGTTTTTCCGCAACTTCAAGATCGGTCAATACGGTACCAGACATACGCGACTGGTGCGGCGGGTACCGCGCAAAGTCAAGTGCCTCTGCTCAGGCGACGTCGCTGAGAACCCGGGCCAGTTCGAACAGACGGCGGCGCTGGTTCTCGGGGATCGCATAGTACGAGCGCACGAGATCGAGCGCCTCTTTGTCGCCCATCAGATCGGCAGGAACCGACTTTTTGCCACTTTCGGATTTCTGTGTGTCTTCGAGACCCTCGAAGAAAAAGCTGACCGGCACATCCAGCGCCTCGGCAATGTCCCATAGGCGCGACGCACTGATCCGATTGGCACCGGTCTCGTATTTCTGGATCTGCTGAAACTTGATACCGACCTGCTCTGCAAGTTGCTGCTGGGTCATTCCGATCAGCCAGCGACGATGCCGGACGCGCTTGCCCACATGGACATCCACATGATGGGTCATTGGTACACTCCTATCTTACACACAACCGCCCGGGAAAACGCGAACGCGACAGAGACCGCCATACCGGCCGCCGCTGGACAACACTCCTTCAACACCGGAAATGCCCCCCGAAACAGCACTTCTGCAAACCATCATTGCGCCATTTTCGATTCTTTTCAAGAAGGTTGAGTCGGAGCCGGTCAACAGAACTTTACGGTTGTACGTTCGTTCCGGCGTGCCAAATCACTCTGAATCAGGGAATTTCGGCGCAGGTCCGGAACGTTACCCGCCATTGAAGATTGACAATCTCACTCGGTTGCCCCTGCCTAGAGCGCGACCACGGAGGACACGAATTGCTCGCCTACCAAATTCCCTCGGCCACAGCCCAGGCCGTATTGCACGACATCGCAACACCCGAGCCGGGCCACGGACAGATCCGCGTCAAGATCCACGCCTGCGGCCTTAACTTTGCCGACCTCCTGATGCAGAAGGGCACCTATCAAGACACACCCCCTGCCCCGTTCACGCTGGGGCTCGAGATCGCAGGGGTCGTGGACGCCGTCGGCCCCGGTGTCGTCCACCTTGTCCCGGGCGACCGTGTGGCCGTCTATTCGGGGCAAGGCGGGCTGGCGGAATTCGGCGTGTTCGACGCCGACCGGGCCGTCATGCTGCCGCCGTCCTGCAGCTTCGAAGAAGCCGCTGCGATCCAGATCGCCTATGGCACCAGCCACATCGCTTTGGATCACCGCGCCCGCCTGCAGCCGGGCGAGACGCTTTTGGTGACCGGCGCAGCCGGCGGCGTGGGGCTGACTGCAGTCGAGATCGGCAAGCTGATGGGAGCAACCGTGATCGCGCAGGCACGCGGCACCGACAAGCTGACCGTAGCTAAAGCCGCCGGGGCGGACCACCTGATCGATGCGGACGAGGATCTGCGGCAGCGGGTGCTGGACCTGGGCGGTGCGGATGTCGTCTATGATGCGATCGGTGGCGACGTATTCAAGGCCGCCTTTCGCGCCACCAATCCCGAAGGTCGCCTGTTGCCGGTCGGTTTCGCCGGCGGCGAGGTTCCGCAAATCCCAGCCAACCACCTGATGGTCAAGAACCTGACGGTGATCGGAGTCTATATCGGCGGCTATCTGAAGTTCCGGCCCGAGATCGTGCGCAGCAGCTTTGAAACCCTGTTCCGCTGGCATGCCGAGGGCCGCATCAAACCGCATGTCAGCCATGTCCTGCCTTTGTCAAAGGTGGCCGATGGCATGGACCTGCTGCGGTCGCGCAAATCCACCGGCAAGGTCGTCATCACGCCCTGACCGGCTCAGCTGGCGACCGCGCGCAGCGGCCCGCCCCGCAGCATCCGGAAATTCTGGCGGACCAGGTCGGCCAGAGCCTCGACCACCGGTCCTCGGCCCGTGTCGCCGCCATACAGGTTGATCATGTGGGCCGGCAATTCGGGCAGCGCGCCGCCGGCGTCGATCTTTTCCAGATGCGCGGCCTCGGTCCCTTCCAGCATCGCGTGCACGGCCAGATCGGCGCTGACCGTGGCCTCGATCGTGCGGTCGTTTTCCGTTTCCACCGACAGTTCCCAGGGGATGCCCGCAGCGTCCAGAGCCGCGATGACCTGCGGCCGGAACAGACAACGGCGGCCAAGCGCCAACGGCAGGGGCCGACGGCGCCAGGCCGCCCCGCCCGATGCTCCGATCCAGCGCAAAGGCAGTTCGGCGATGGTTTCGCCGCCATCGCCATTCGACGCCTCGGTCGTCAGAATGACATCGCATTCGCCGCGCCGGAACATCTCTTTCAACTGGATCGAATACGATGAGACCAGTTGTACGCGCACACGGGGGAAGTCGGCGTTGAACCGCTGCAAAACCCGGGGAATTGCCGGGTAGACAATATCATGCGGTACGCCCAGAACCACCTCGCCTTCATAGGCCTGATCGGTCAGCTTCGACATCACCTCGTCATTCAGCGATACCATGCGCCGCGCATAGGCCAGCAGTTGCTCGCCCGAGGCCGTCAGGGCGATCGTCCGGCCCGACCGGTCCAGCAACTCAAGCCCAAGCAGTTCCTCGAGCCGCTTCAGCTGCATCGACACGGCCGATTGAGTCAGGTGCAGAAATCCCGCGGCTCGGGTGACGCCGCCATGATCGGCCACGGCGACGAACGACCTGAGGGTCGTGATGTCGAGATTTCGCATATCAGCAATCCTTATGCTTCAATTCATAAACATTCATTTTTCATATATGACAGAGACCGCCATATAGATCAAGGAAGTTGATTGAATGCTCTACCCCCATCACTTCCTGACAAAAGGACAATAAACATGACCCAAATTGCGATTTCCTGCCCCCCGCCGGCGCCGCGCAAAACCGGATGGCTGCAGCGCCTTGTTTCTTTGCCTCGCCAACGGCGCGCACTGGCGCGGCTGGACGCCCGTCTGCTGAAAGATATCGGCGTCACCCGCGCGCAGGCCGAGGCCGAGGCCGCACGCCCCCTTTGGGATGCGCCGGATATCTGGATCTCGGGCCGCTATTGACCCCATTTTGGCAGCGTTGACACCGCCGATGGCGGCGGTGCCGATTTTGCTCGCAATTCCGAGGGTTTTGCCGCCAAGACCCTTGAAACATGCGCCCGACTCTCCGATATTTGCCGTCAGAATGGTCCGCATCGCGGATCGGAATGGATTCAAGGGAGACCCTTAATGGCACAATTCGACACCGTCCGCACGGCGGCCGGCGCACGCACTGCCCAGATCGACGAGGGCCTGCGCGCCCACATGAACAAGGTCTACGGCACGATGTCCGTGGGCATGCTTATCACGTTTGCGGTGGCTTGGGCCGTTGGCACCAGCCCGCAGCTGCTGTCGGTGTTCCGCGACCCGATCACGCTCAGCCCGAATATCCTGGGCTGGATCGTGATGTTCGCCCCGCTGATCATGGTGTTTGCCTTCGGCGCCGCCATCAACCGCCTCAGCGCCGCCGGCGCCCAGCTGTTCTTCTATGCTTTCGCCGCCGTGATGGGCCTGAGCATGAGCTGGATTTTCGTGGCCTTCACCGGCATCTCGATCGCCCAGGTGTTCCTGATCACGTCGATCGCCTTCGCCGGCCTGTCGCTGTATGGCTATGTCACCAAGAAAGACCTTTCGGGAATGGGGACGTTCCTGATGATGGGCGTGATCGGCCTGATCGTGGCCATGGTGATCAACATTTTCCTTCAGTCGCCCGCCATCATGTTCGCCGTGTCGATCATCGGCGTTCTGATCTTTGCGGGACTGACCGCCTATGACACGCAGAACATCAAGGCGACCTACATTCAGCACGCCGCGCACGGCGACCAGGAGTGGCTGGGCAAATCCGCGATCATGGGCGCGCTGAACCTGTATCTGGACTTCATCAACATGTTCATGTTCCTGCTGCAACTGCTTGGAAATCGTGAGTAACCAGCGGCAGAATCCTGTCAGGAAACGGGCCCATTCCGGGCCCGTTTTTTTGCCCCGCTCCCAAACGAAAAGGACCCTGCCCACCGGCAGAGCCCCTGAACCCAAGTTCGATTTCGTTCGGATCAGCTACAGTTCAACGGAACCGCAAAGCCCGAACTGCGCGAGGAGTTGCCCTTGCGATAGACATCGCCAGCGGCCAGACAGCCCGTGAAGCGTTCGGTCTCACGCCCGAAAGCCGCACCTACCGAGTTGTCCACCTTGGTGCTATTGCTGGCGGTACGGACAACACCAAACAGCGTGCCGTTCACGTTGACCGTGCTCAGGAAGAGGTCTGTACTGCTGCCGACTAGTTGCACTGCGGTGTCGGCCGTACGCCCGCCGTTGTCGATGGCCACGCCGGCGATCTTGTCAAACGCTGCCTGGTCCGTCTGAACCTGAACCGTCGGAAGCTGGGCAAGCTCGGCCGGGACGTTGGTGGCAGGCGGCGTAAAGGCGACGGCGCCTTTGACGTCGGACACGGTGCGCGGTTCGCCATCAATGCCAGTGAACCCGACACCCTGCCGGTTCCAAGGATCCTCACAAGCCGAAAGGGTCAGAACGGCGATGGCAGGCAACAAGATTTTTTTCATGGCGCTCAACATTTTGTGGAGGTTTGCCAAAGCCTATGGCCAGGGTGGCCGCAAAAGCAACCCGCAGGCAAACAGAATACCCGGCGTGCTGATGCACCACTGCAACGCGCGAAAGGGGCGAACCGGCGACCAACCTGCCTGAAAACAAGAAAGGGTCCTGACCGCGCCAGGACCCTTTTTCGTCTTGCGTCTGAAAAGGCAGATTACTTGATCTTGCCTTCCTTGTACTCGACATGCTTGCGAGCGACCGGGTCGTATTTGCGCACGGTCATTTTCTCGGTCATGGTGCGCGCGTTCTTTTTGGTCACATAGAAGTGGCCCGTGCCCGCGGTCGAGTTCAGACGGATCTTGATTGTCGTCGGCTTCGCCATGGTTATCTCCTGCGTCCGAAAAGGCAGGGGCCTTTCGGTTGAATTCCTATGAGCGTGCGCTTTTACCCGCTCGCGCGCCCGAGTCAACCGGATTCGAAACGTGATACCAGAATAAACCGGCCGAGGCCTGGAATTTCTTGCAACGACAGCAAACGAGGCGAATTTTCGGCCCGCCAGCACTTGAGTCCCCACCGGAAAATACCAGCAGGCAGCGGATGCGCGGAGGGCCTGTAAGCCGGATCCTGTTCCGGGGTTGCCCCCTTCGATGACCATTCCTCTAGGCCGTGCATTGCTGCACGGCTCGAGCTGCCAACCCGGTCCCTCTCGGCCAAGGCAGGCCTAGCGGCGGTATCGGCTGACGCCGACCGGCCCGCGTGGGGACCCTATTTGGCATTGCTCCCGGTGGGGCTTGCCGTGCCGCCGCTGTTGCCAGCGGCGCGGTGGGCTCTTACTCCACCGTTTCACCCTTGCCATGATCTGCCGGAGGCGAACCTTCGGCGTCTCATGGCGGTTTGTTTTCTGTGGCGCTTTCCGTCGGGTTTCCCCGCCCGGGCGTTACCCGGCACCGTTGCCTTGTGGAGTCCGGACTTTCCTCTCGGGCCTAGGCCCCAGCGGCCATCCGGCCCTCCGCGCATTGAATTGGGTATGCCCCTGACCCGGGCACGTCAAGAGAGGAATGGAAGCGACAAGGGGCCAGCCCCTTCTTGGCCTTCGGCCAATTCAACCCCGGGATATTTTGGACCAGATGAAGGTTGGTCAGGCGAGGCGGTGCGGCTGCGGCAATGCAGCCACGTCCTCTGGGGCCAGCCCTCCCCTACCCCAGGGCCGAAAGCGCAACCGCACAGCAGCGAGCAGCGTTTCATCATCGACAGCAGCAGTATAGCCGGCGGCTTGGGCCACGGCGCGGAAGTAATGGGCCTCGGGCCGCGACAAAGGGGCGGCGTGAGCGCGCGGCGCGGCCAGCCCCTGACGTTCGAGTCGTATCCAGTCGAAACGTGGCCCGGGATCGTGTTTGCGCCCCGGCGCCATGTCCGAATGACCGATCACGCCGGCGGCCGGTATGGACCAACGGGTCATGATCTGCGGCAGAAGCCGCTCGAGTGCCCTTATCTGCGCCTGGGCGAAAGGATGATCGCCTCGGTTGTCGAGTTCGATCCCGATCGAGCGGGAGTTGATATCGCTCTGTCCCTGCCACTCGCCGACCCCGGCGTGCCAGGCGCGATCCTCTTCACGAACCATCTGCCAGAGTGTTCCGTCACAGCCGATCAGATAGTGGGCCGATACCTCGGACGCCGGGTCGCACAAACGCTCGAGCGCGGCTCGGGCGCTGTTCATCGCGGTGTAGTGAAGAACCACCAGAGATGGCTTCAGCCCATCCCGGCGGGGGCCGAAATTGGGGGATGGGTGCCAGATCGGCGAGAGATCAGTTGCCGACGACACGGCGGAACGGGCTGGGGTCCCAGCCACAGGCAAAGCCGTCGCCATCCGGGTCCAGGCCCTTGCGGTCACGTTGTGGCCCGCCGCTGGCCAGGAAATCGATCTGAGCCTGATCTGCCGATGGGTATTTGGCGCAGTTCCGTTGCGCCTTGGCCTGAAGGTTGAACCCGGACCGGCTGTAGATCTGTGCCCCGACCGGATTAGTAGTGGACAATGCGTATTGCACGATATTGGGCTGGCCGTCCGCGCCACGCTGAGGAACCGCCGTCGGGGCGACCACCTCATAGGTCTGACGGTTTCTCTCGATCAGGGCGGCGTCATCCTGAATGCTGCGGCTGCTGGAGACCGCGGCAAAATCCTGTTCTTGCGAAATGCCGCTCGACGTCACCGTTGCCGGGGCCGGTGCCTGGGTGGAGGTACTGGCGAGCGCTGCGGCCGTTTGATTCGCGATATCCGCGGCGCTGCCATCGGTGGAATAGGTGACGGCGGAGGACTCGGCCGACCATGGCTCCTGCGAGATGGCTGGGGGCGGCAACAGCGGATTGCCTGCTGCGCCCTGCCCCGCCAGTTGCGCCTCGCGCTGGGCCTGGTATTGCGGCGTATTGAACTCCGTGCCCTGAACCGGCGCCACCGTATCGCAAGCGGCGGCGACGGCGCACACGGGAATCACAAGAAGTTTGCGCATCGGACTGCTCCGTTCTTGCAGCGGTCGGGTCGACCGACCGTTACCACCATTTGCCCGGCTTGGCCACGAACCCCGCAGCGGATTCGAGCGCGTAGGCGGTGTTCAGCAGGTCGCCTTCCTCCCACGGGCGGCCGATCAGTTGCAGCCCCAGCGGCAGCCCCTGCTTGTCCAACCCGGCCGGAACCGAGATGCCCGGCAGACCGGCAAGGTTCACCGTCACGGTGAAGACGTCGTTGAGATACATCTGAACCGGGTCGGTTTCCTTCATCTCTCCCAGACCGAAGGCGGCCGACGGCGTTGCCGGTGTCAGGATCGCATCGACACCCGCGGCGAATACGTCCTCGAAGTCTTTCTTGATCAGCGTCCGCACTTTGCGCGCGCGGTTGTAGTAGGCATCGTAGAAACCGGCCGACAGCACATAGGTGCCGACCATGACCCGACGCTGCACCTCGTGGCCGAAGCCCTCGGCGCGGGTCTTTTCATACATCTCGGTGATGCCATCGCCCTGCGCCAACGTCGCGCGGCGGCCATAGCGCACGCCGTCATAGCGCGCCAGGTTCGACGAGGCCTCGGCGGGCGCGATCACGTAATAGGCCGGCAGCGCGTATTTGGTGTGCGGCAGAGAGATGTCCACGATCTCGGCCCCCGCATCACGCAGCATTTCGGCGCCATCCGCCCACAGCTTTTCGATCTCGGCGGGCATGCCGTCCATCCGGTATTCCTTGGGGATACCGATCTTCTTGCCCTTGATGTCGCCGGTCAGCATCGCCTCGAAATTCGGCACCGGAATGTCGGCGCTGGTCGAATCCTTGGGGTCGTGCCCGCACATCGCCTCGAGCATGATGGCGGCGTCGCGCACGTTCTTGGTCATCGGTCCGGCCTGATCCAGCGAGGACGCAAAGGCCACGATGCCCCAGCGCGAGCAACGGCCATAGGTCGGCTTGATGCCGGTGATGCCGGTAAAGGCGGCGGGCTGACGGATCGAGCCGCCGGTATCGGTGCCGGTCGCCGCAAGGCACAGATCGGCCGCGACCGCCGCAGCCGAGCCACCCGACGAACCGCCGGGGGTCAGTTGCGCATCATCATTGCCGCGCCGCCACGGGCTGACCGCGTTGCCGTAGACCGAGGTTTCGTTGGACGAGCCCATGGCAAATTCGTCCATGTTCAGCTTGCCCAGCATCACCGCGCCGGCATCGGCCAGTTGCTGCGAGACGGTGGATTCGTATTCGGGCTTGAAGCCTTCCAGAATGCGGCTGGCCGCCTGGCTGGGCACGCCCTTGGTGCAGAACAGGTCCTTGATGCCGATCGGCAGGCCGCACATGGCGGGCGCGTCGCCGGCCTTGATGCGCTCGTCGGCCGCCTTGGCGCGCTCCAGCGCGATCTCGGGCGTCTTGTGGACGAAGGCATTGAGCGCGTCGGCCGCGTCGATGGCCGTCAGGCAGGCCTCGGTCAGATCGACCGAGGTGGTTTCACCCTTGCGCAGCGCGTCGCGGGCCTCGGCAAGGCCCAGTTTGTTCAGATCGCTCATGTCTTACTCCACCACCTTGGGAACCGCGAAAAACCCCTCGCGCGCGTCGGGGGCGTTGGACAGGATCTTGTCCTGCATGCTCCCGTCGGTCACCACGTCCTCGCGGCGCTTGAGCCGCATCGGCGTCACCGAGACCATCGGCTCGACCCCTTCGACGTCAACTTCGTTCAGCTGTTCGATGAACCCCAGGATCGTGTTGAACTCCGAGGCCAGCGCCGGCAGCGCATCATCCTCGACCTTGATCCGGGCCAGTTTGGCCACCTTGGCGGCGGTGCTTTGGTCAATCGACATGGGAAACCCTCGTGTGCGTTACAGGGGCATTTACCCGTCTGGTGCAGCAGTCGCAAGACCGCCTGCGTGCGGGAATGGTCGGGCGGCGCCGGGGCCAGACCGATCCAGAATACCCGCCACGCAAAAAAGTGAACCGTTTCGTTCACTTTTCACTTGAAGTCCGCGTGCTGCATCCCCTTATGCTGTAAACGAAACAGTTCAGTTCGGAGGAAGCCGATGAAATCGACCATGATTGCACTGTCTGTAGTTTTTGCCACCGCAGCGGCTCCGGCCTTTGCCCTGGGTGTCCCGATGGGCGACCTGACCCCGACGCTGACCTTTCCCGATCAGCACCCTTCGGATCAGGTGAGCCAGGAAAAAACCTCACCCCGAAACTGACTTCGTTCTTGCCTCCCTGTTGGATCGGGCCGGTTTCCCCTTTTTTCCGGCCCAGTCCCCTACCTGCCCTCGTGGCGCCGCCGGCCCTGAACGGGTCGGCGCTTTTTTGTTGTGGCGCGATGCCTTATCGTACATGCACCACGCAGTATCGGGCTGGCTCAACCAGGTTTGCCGAACCCGTTTGACGAACGCAGGAGGTGCCATGACGGAGCGCAAGCAGAAGGTTCTGGACGCAATCGACGCAGCCAATTCGGCCGACCCCACCCAGGAAGACGGGCGTCCCGCTGCGTTGCTTTATGGCGAACGGATGAGCGCCGAGTTGCATCGACTGTTCCCCGACGCATCAGAGCCATTGCAGATCGCCGCCCGCGGCCAGCATGTCGAGCGCTGGAAGCTGGCCCGCTCGGCCTACCCCGAGGGGCGCGCGGGCTATCTGGCGTGGCGCAAGGCCCAAGCCGAGCATCACGCGCAGGTCGTGGCCGAGTTGATGTCCGAGGCCGGTTACGATCAGGCCGAGATCGACGCCGCCCGCCGTATGTTGCGCAAACAGGGCATCAAGCGCGACGACGACGTTCAGGCGCTGGAGGACGTGATCTGCTTTGTCTTTCTGAAATGGTATTTTGCACCCTTCGCCGCGAAACACTCGGGCGAAAAGATTCAGCGCATCGTCGAAAAGACCGCCCGCAAGATGTCGTCTGAGGCGCGCCGACGCGTGCTGGACGAGTTCGACCTGCCCGAAGACCTGGCCCGCGCTTTCAAGGATTGACACATCATGACCGATGACATGCGATTGTTGATCGACCTGCACCTGCCCAACGACCGGCAAGGCCCCGGCAGCGACGCGGCAACGGAAATGGCGTTGAAGCTGGCGGACGTTCAAGCCGATCCCGGATTGAAGGTCGCCGACATTGGCTGCGGCACCGGAGCTGCGGCCTTCTGCCTTGCGCGCCATCTAGGCGCATCGGTGACGGCAGTGGATTTCCTGCCGGATTTTCTGGCCGAGTTGGAGAGACGCGCCCAGTTCTTGGGCCTGGCGGCCCGGATTCAGACGGTTGAGGCGTCGATGGAGGACCTGCCCTTCGACGATGCCAGCCTTGACGTGATCTGGTCGGAAGGCGCGATTTACAACATGGGGTTCGAAAACGGTCTGAACGCCTGGCGTCGGTTCCTGAAACCCGGCGGTGTCCTGGCTGTGTCCGAGCTGACCTGGCTGACCGATCAACGCCCCGAACCGCTGACACGGCACTGGGATGCCGCCTATCCCGAAGTTGCGACCGCCGGACAGAAGATCCGCCAGATCGAGACGGCCGGTTATGAACCTGTCGGCTATTTCCCGCTGGGCACCGACTGCTGGATGGACAATTACTATCTCCCTCTTCAACGCAGCTTCCCTGCCTTCCTCGACCGGCATGGCAATTCCGAGCAGGCCAAAGCCATTGTCGATGCCGAACGGGCCGAGATCGACTTGTACGAAACCTATTCCGACTTTGTCAGCTATGGGTTCTACGTGGCGCGGCGTCTGCCGGACTGACCGCATCCGTCATGGCCCGCCGGTAAACCTCGATCATCCAGCCCAGCATGGTGGCGTTCAGGATGTGCCACATAAAATGCGTTCCCATCGGGATGCGGGCGCAAAGCGGAGCATCGAGCGCGCGGAAGGTGATCGACGCGATCAGGATCGCAGCTCCGACCGCCAGACCCCAGGCCACCTGCGGCCTGCGCACGCGCAAAAGATACGCATAGATCAGGATCAGCAACGGCACCGGAGCATATGCGGCCGACCCGCCCAGCCCGGGAACCAGTTGAAACACCGGTATGGTCAACGCCGCATAGGGGATGAACAAGGCCGTCAGCGCCACCGCCTTCGGCGTGGATAGCTGCCAGATGTCCCGGTTCACCGCGTAGATATAGACCAAGATGAACAGCAGAATCGGCGTCGTATCCGCCAGCGCGGCCCAGACTTGCGCATGGGTATGAAACAGATAGCTGCCAATGCCGATCACCGCCAGAATGGCGACCAGCAAGTTGGCCAACGGCAGACCCTGCCCCCGCACCCGCCGCCACATCACCCATGCCGCCAACAGAAAGGCCGCGTTGGACACGGCGTTTACGGGTTCGGCCCAATAGTCCGGCGACAGGCGCTCGCAATAGCCGTCGATTTCTCGCATCCAGTCCATGGATTTTTACATAGCCGATGCTAGGCTGGCCCTGAACCGGTTTCAGGAGGGTCTTTCATGAAAATCATCTGGTTGGGGCATGGCAGCTTCCGAATTCACGCGGCGGGACAAGTCCTGCTGATCGATCCCTGGCTGAGCGGCAACCCGATGCTGCCCGAGGATCAGCACGACGCAGCCATCCAAGGCGCCACGCATATCCTGCTGACCCACGCGCATTTCGACCACGTCGCCGACGTTCTGCCGCTGGCCAAACGCCTGAACATTCCGGTGGTGGGCCAATACGACGTCATGGCCCATTGGGCCGAGGCCGAAGGGATCGAGACCATCGGCTTCAACAAAGGCGGCCGGGTCGACCTGAACGGGGTCAAGGTCGACATGGTGCCGGCCTCGCACAGCTCGACCTTCGCCACACCCGATGGCCCGCGCGCCGGCGGGTCCGAGGTGGGGTTCATCCTGTCGGCTGATGGTCATACGGTCTATGTCTCGGGTGACACCACGATCATGGCCGACATGGAGTGGATCGGCGACTATTACAAACCGGATATCGGCATTCTGTCGGCGGGCGGCTATTTCACGATGGATATGAAAGCCGCCGCCTATGCCGCCCGGCGGTATTTCGACTTCAAGACGGTGATCCCCTGCCACTACCGGACCTTCCCGATCCTGGAACAATCCGCCAAGGACCTGGCGGATGGGCTGCCGGGCGTGACCGTCATCGAACCCGAGGTCCTGCAGGAGATCGAGCTTTGACACCCGCGCTGGCCTTCTCGACGGAAGAATACGCGGCGCGGCTGGCCAAGACCCGTTCCGCGATGGCCCAGCGGGGTGTCGAAACCCTGCTGGTTGCGGACCCGTCGAACATGGCCTGGCTGACAGGGTATGACGGCTGGAGCTTCTACGTCCCGCAGATGGTGATCGTCCCGCGCGACGGCGCGCCCCTGTGGTGGGGCCGGACGCAGGACAAGCCCGGCGCGGCGCAGACCACCTGGCTGGACCCCAACGACCTGCACGACTGGCCCGAAGAGCATGTGCAGCACCCCGACCATCACCCGGTCGAGTCGCTGGCATCGCTGCTGCGCGAGCGCGGCTGGACAACCCATCTGGGTGTCGAGATGGACAATTATTACTACTCGGCCGCCAGCCACCGGATCCTTGAGACCGCGTTCGGCCGCGATGCGCTGATCGACGCGACCGGGTTGGTGAACTGGCAGCGTGCGGTCAAGAGCGAGGCCGAGATCGCCTTGATGCGCAAGGCCGGGCAGTTGACCGCGCATATGCACGCAGTGCTGCGCGACGGGTTCCGCGCCGGGGTTCCCAAGAACGTGCTCGTGGCCGAGGTTCAGGCGGCGGGCATCGCCGGGCTGCTGGGTCTTGCGGGCGACTATCCCGCGATTGCGCCCATCGCGCCCTCGGGGGCCGAGGCCTCGGCCTCGCACATCACTTGGAACGACCGTCCGCTGACACCGGGCGAGGCGACCTATTTCGAAATCTCGGGCTGCCATCGCCGTTATCACTGCCCGGCCAGCCGCAGCCTGTTTCTGGGTGACCCACCCGCCGATATCCGGCGCGCGGAAACCGCGATC